>CBFCZA010000024.1:0-15300 GCA_965602285.1 uncultured Curvivirga sp.
CTTCCTACATTTGGATGTGAGGAAGAACCGGGATTTTGGCGTTTATAAGAACTTTCCATCAAATTGTTCAAAAGAGCGCTACAGGCAGAAAAATTGCTAAGATGAAGCAAGTCTCGCCTTTTCCATTTGAAACAAGATGTAAATATTTGCGCAAGGATTGACCTGCGCCTTTCAGGATAAAATGACATGACCGTCGATTATAAAGACACTATCGCCCTTCCAGAAACTGATTTTCCAATGCGTGCAGGGTTGCCTACAAAAGAGCCTATCATGCTTCAACGCTGGGCAGATCAAGGCCTTTGGGAAAAACAACGTGAAGCAGCGAAAGATAAAGAAAAATTCGTTCTTCATGATGGCCCTCCTTATGCCAATGGGCATTTACATATTGGTCATGCTCTGAATAAAATCTTGAAAGACATCATTGTTCGTTCTCAACAATTCATGGGTAAAAACGCGTTATATGTACCGGGTTGGGATTGTCATGGGCTTCCAATTGAGTGGAAGATTGAAGAGCAGTATCGGGCTAAGGGCCTAGATAAAGATGATGTGGATGTGAATGAATTTCGTAAGCAATGTCGTGAGTTTGCTGGGGAATGGATCAATACACAACGTGAAGAGTTCAAACGCCTTGGTGTGTTAGGTGATTGGGATAATTACTATAACACAATGTCCTTTGATGCAGAGGCGCAGATCGCCCGTGAAATCGGCAAATTTTTGATGAATGGCGGCCTTTATAAGGGCTCTAAGCCGGTCATGTGGTCCGTGGTGGAAAAAACAGCCTTAGCTGAGGCAGAGGTTGAATATCAAGAACATAAATCGACAACCATCTTCGTGCGTTTTCCAATCAAAACTGCGGGAGAGGCTTCTTTAGAAGGCGCATCTATCGTTATCTGGACGACAACCCCTTGGACCATTCCAGCAAACCGTGCCGTGGCGTTTGGGTCTACTATTTCTTACAGCTTATATGAAGTTGTGGATGCAGAAGAAAATTCTGCATTGGCAGTGGGTGAGAAAGTCATCGTGGCGGATGCCTTGGCAGATGATGTTCAAAATCGTTTTAAAGTGACAGAGTGGAAACATCTTCAAAATGTTGGTGAAGAAGCATTGAGCGCGAGCGTTTGTCATCATCCTTTCCATGATGGTGGTTTTGATTTCGATGTGCCTGTGTTGTCTGCTGATTTTGTAACAACAGAACAAGGTACTGGCTTCGTTCATATTGCCCCTGGTCATGGTGCAGATGATTACATGTTGGGCTTAAAACATGGCATCGAGGTTCCTCATACTGTTGGGGAAGATGGTAGCTATTATCCATCAGTGCCGATATTTGCAGGAGAGACCACATTCACCCAAGAGGGTAAAGTTGGATCAGCAAATGGCGCAGTGATGCGTGAACTTGCAATGCGCAAATGTTTACTTGCGAAAGAAAATATCAGACATAGCTATCCACACAGCTGGCGTTCAAAAGCACCATTGATTTTCCGTAACACAGCCCAGTGGTTTGTGTCCATGGAGACCAATGACCTTCGTGATGTGGCATTGAAAGCCATTGATGATACTAAGTTCTATCCAGAAACAGGACGTAATCGTCTTCATAGTATGATCGAAAATCGTCCTGATTGGTGTGTGTCACGTCAACGTGCTTGGGGGGTTCCACTTCCTATTTTTGTGAGCAAAGAAACAGGTGAGCCACTTCGAGATCAAGCTGTTCTCGATCGTATTTTTGCGGCATTTGAAGCAGAAGGTGCCGATGCATGGTTTGCCCGTGATCCACAAGACTTTCTTGGTAATGAATATAAGATTGATGATTACGAACAAGTGAAAGACGTTGTGGATGTTTGGTTTGATTCAGGATCAACACATGCGTTTGTTCTAGAAAATCGTGAAGATCAAAAATGGCCTGCGGATCTTTATCTTGAAGGATCAGATCAGCATCGTGGCTGGTTCCATTCATCCTTGCTTGTTAGTAGTGGAACACGTGGGCGTGCGCCTTATGATGCGGTGCTAACGCATGGTTTTGTTTTAGATGAAAAAGGTTTCAAAATGTCCAAATCATTGGGCAATGTGACGACACCACAGGAAGTGAATGACCAGTATGGTGCTGATATTCTACGTCTTTGGGTGGTTTCAGAAGATTATTCGCAAGATTTACGTATCGGTAAAGGCACGTTGAAGCAGTTGGCGGATTACTATCGTCGCTTCCGTAATACCTTCCGTTTCTTGCTCGGTAACTTGGCCCATTTCGATGAGACTAAACGCGTCGATGTTGAGGATATGCCAGAATTAGAACGTTGGGTGATGCATCGCTTGCAAGAGCTAGATCTATTGGTTCGTAATTCTTGTAACGAATATGATTACCATAAAATGTATCGTGCATTGCATGACTTCTGTAATCTTGACCTTTCTTCTTTCTATTTTGATATTCGTAAAGACAGTCTTTATTGTGATGAAGAAGGTGATGAAAAACGCCTTGCTGCATTAACAGTACTTGATGAGATCTTTAAACGTTTAACCATTTGGATGGCGCCTATCTTATGTTTCACATCTGAGGAAGTTTGGCTTGATCGTTTTGGAGATGATATGGAAAATTCTGTACATCTTCAGCAATTTCCAGAAACACCTACGTCATGGAATGATGCAGTGCTTGCGGATAAATGGGCAAAAGTACGTGATGTACGTAAGGTTGTTCTAGGGGCCTTGGAAATTGAACGCGCTGAAAAGCGTATCGGTTCAAGTTTACAAGCAGCACCTACAGTTACTGTATCTGCTGAACTTGCGGCAATCCTTGGTGATGTTGATATGGCAGAAGTGACTATTACTTCAGACATTCTTATTGTTGCGGGGGACGTTCCAGAAACTGCATTCACATTATCAGATGTGGCAAATGTTGGTGTAGAACCTGCCGTAGCTGAGGGTGGGAAATGTGAACGTTGTTGGAAAATCCTTCCTGAAGTAACTGAGGAAGAAATTGTTTGTGGTCGTTGTCAGGATGCAACTGCCCACCTTGAGGCTGCTGAGTAATTTTATGATTGATAATAATGTCGATAAATCTGTAATCGTACGCCTTGGTTTGACGATAGCTGTGATTACAGCTATCGCTGACCAGCTGAGTAAGTGGGCAATGATGGAAGGGGTTTTTGGCCTTTCTTTTTGGCCTCCCCAGCAAGGATTTCCATGGGGAAGTTCTGTTGAGATACTCCCTTTTTTCGATCTTGTGACGGTCTGGAATCAAGGCGTCAGTTTTGGCCTGTTTGCTGATGATTCACCCTATACGTTGTGGATGCTGATTGGGCTTACAAGTATCATTGCACTTGGTATGATTTTTTGGCTAATGAAGGCTACTAATCGTTTTCTTGCTATTGGTTTAGGCTGTGTTATTGGCGGGGCTATCGGTAATATCATCGATAGAATAAGATTTGGGGCGGTTTTTGATTTTCTTGATTTTTATGTAGGTAATTACCACTGGCCAGCGTTTAATATTTCTGATGGTTGTATTACTATTGGTGCCATATTGATCCTGCTCGAAGGTTTTATTGTAAAATCTGAGGAAAAGAATTAAAATGAACTTGTAAGGGTTCTTATGTTCTCCTAAATGGAATGTAAGAATATTGTCTATGGCTATAATAAAAATGGGATGCCAAATGTCTGTGCTATTTCGATCATGTTTGCTGATTTTAGGTCTTAGCTTTCTCGCCGCCTGTGGTGGTAGTGGTGTTGGGGAAGTATTAGGCTTGGACAAAGAGGCACCAGATGAGTTTGCAGTTGTGACCCGTGCACCATTAACCCTTCCGCCTGACTTTGGTCTACGTCCGCCTGATCCACGTAATAAGCGTATTGAAGATGATCGTGCGAAAACCACAGCTGAAGCCGTACTTTTTGGTTTGAATAGCAATAAACAAAAACGCGCAGCCCTTTCTGATGCAAAACGCAAATATAACGACGGCGAATTGGCGATGTTACAACAAGCGGATGCAATTGGTGCACCATCGAACATTCGCGAGGTTATCGACTCTGAATCAGAAGCTCTCGCACTTGCTAGCAAAAGCTTTATGGATGACTTCTTATTCTGGAAAGATGATCCCGGACCGGGGGTTGTTGTTGATGCTGATTCAGAAAATGATCGCCTCTCAGAAAATGCAGGCCTTGGAAAATCAGTTTCTGATGGTGATACGCCTATGATTCGCCGTGAAGGTGAAGAATCAACATTTGAGTGGCCGTTTTAGAACCCTTTTTTACTAATTTTATTTAGACATATGGAGGGTGTTGTTCTTCATGTGAGGCCTGTCTCATAAGGGTTTTATGCGAACGACACACCTTCAATGCATCCTGATGCCTTCAGACCTTATACATATTGGCTCAGTAAAGTTAATAATGGAAAAAAACCCGTAAAAAGTGATAGCGATCCAATAGATTTCTGATCGTCAATTCCGCGGGTTTGGAAGTTAAATGTGCATCCTGACGAGCCCTTTAAGTTTCTCATACCCCTTTTTAGTATCTAGGCGACAGCGAGTAGCCGTAAAGCTGAATTCATCGATCAGGTCGAATATGTTATATGTCCATTGGTATTAGTAGATAGAACTGCTCATATTCTAATAAGCTATTCGGTAATAGGTTTACGAAACCACATGATTTTTTATAAGTTTAGAGCATAAATAAAAAAGGGAAGCATTTTACTGCTTCCCTTTTTCAAATCAGATTACAAGTATATTAAATTATGGGCGACCACGGAATAATGGTTTGCTGCCACCGTCATTACTTGCTTGGCGTTTCCCTTTTACAGGTCCGCCCTTCTTTTCTGCATAGGCTTTACCACCACCAGGTTTTCCTTTAAAGGATTTTCCTGCTGGCTTAGCACCGCGACGTGATGCTGGCTTATCATCAAACTTAGGGCTTTTGAAATCAGATGTTTCTTTGCCTTTGTTTACATGACGTGCCGGACGACTATGTTCTTTTGCACCATCTAAATTAGATGTACGGGAATTATTCTCACGTCCATCATCACGTGAATCACCTTGGTGACCAGAACGGCGTGGCTTTTGGGTGGTATTTCTACCGCGGCCACCACGACCAAATTCGTTGCGATTGCCACCTTCTAAACCATTGCGTTCGCGTGGCTTAGAGAAACTACGTTTATCATTGTCACGGTCATTATCTTTACGTGCATCACGCGATGTATTTTCATCACGAGATGGACGATCAAATAAGCTTTTTACCGGAGTTTGATCGCGATCACGACGGTAGTTATTTGAATTAGCTAAACGATCTTGACGTTCGTTATCATTTCGGCTGTCACGATCTGTATTTGGGCGAGAATCGCGTCGTGGCGCTTCTTTATCACGACGTGGTTTCCCCCAACGTGCTTTGCTGCCTTCACGACGACCTGCACCCGCATCACGACTTCCGCCGCCATCGCGTTTTCCTGCAAATCCACCACGGCCACCACCGCCAGAACGATTTCGAGAATTGCCACCACCAGCACCACCTGATTTTTGTGCTGATTTTTCATCATGCCAATCATGGTTTGTGTCTACAGGAAGTTGCATTTTCATGTTGCGTTCAACACCGCTAAGAAGGCCACGTTCAGCCCCGTCACAGAATGCAATCGCAGTACCAGTGCTGCCTGCACGTGCAGTACGACCAATACGATGAACATAGCTTTCCGCTTCCATTGGAAGTTCGTAGTTAATGACATGTGTAATATCACTAACGTCAATACCACGTGCTGCCACATCTGTTGCAACTAGGATTTGAACTTTACCTTTTTGGAAACCGTTCAAAACACGTTGGCGTTTAGCTTGTGATTTATCACCATGGATTGCTTCGGCAACGATACCTGTTTTGGAAATATGATCTGCTACTTTATCAGCCTTGTAACGTGTTTTTGTGAAGATAATAACGCGTTTATATTCATCTTTCTTAATAAGACTCAAAAGCAATGGAAGCTTATCAACAGCCTTAACAAACATTACACTTTGTTTGATACGATCAACAGGTGTTGATTCTGGTGTTATTTCGATGCTCACTGGTTCTTGTAATAAAGTACGTGCTAAATCCCCAACTTTAGGAGGCATTGTCGCAGAGAATAGTAAAGACTGACGATCTTCAGGCATGAGATCGATAAGAGCACGGATATCATGAATGAAGCCCATATCTAACATACGGTCAGCTTCATCAAGTATAAGTAACTCTAGGAATGCAAGGTTCACATGACCACGTTCAAGTAAATCGATCAAACGACCCGGTGTTGCAACTAAAACGTCGACACCTTTTTTCATGTCTTGAATTTGTGGGCGATAAGGCATACCGCCATAAACACATGCGTGTTTAAGTTTTAGGTGGCGTGCATAGATCTTCATATTTTTTTCGATCTGTGTTGCAAGCTCACGTGTTGGGGCAAGGATAAGTGCGCGTACTTCGTTCGGGCCAACTTTAATTGGCTTTTCACTTAGAATTTGAATGGCTGGCAATGCGAAAGCCGCAGTTTTACCAGTACCAGTCTGTGCTACAGCTACAAGGTCTTTGCCTTGTAAAAGAAGCGGTATGGCCTGTTCTTGAATAGGGGTCGGTGTCTTGTGACCAGTTTCATCAAGGGCGCGAAGGATTCGTTCGTCAAAACCAAATCCGTTAAAATCAGTTGTGCTCAAGGTAATGTCCTTAAATCAAAGCGACATACAGAAAATACACTGCATATAATCATGCAATGTTTGATAACTGTATGGTATCGCCATGTCCACACGCAGATGAGGGTGACGATTTATTATATAATGGGGGCTTCGGGACCAGAGTGCCTAATTTCTTAATGTCCATAGAATATTTGATCTATAGGCGTCTTACCTAGACGCGGCAACTTTCTGCGCAATCTCCAAAACTCAATTCACGGGGGATCTAATGACGGTTTTGGCCTAGGAAGTCAACATGCAAATTTTGCATAGCTGCCCTGCAATGTTGAAAATGGGCTTGTTCTTGTAGAAAACTTGCAATTTTGGGTTAATTAATATTAAAGAGGGCCACTTATATTTCATTATGATAAATTTAACATATTTCAATTGGACATCCCGATGGCTGAGAATATTCTAAATGAAGACTCAAAAGAACTGACTGTAGAGTTAAAAACATCTACTGGGCGGCGCTCAGAATTATTGATGCCAGCAGGGTCTTTAGAAAAATTGAAGGTTGCTATTCTTTATGGGGCTGATGCTGTTTATATGGGCACACCCGATATGTCTTTACGTACAAAATCCACGGTGACTTTAGAAGATGTGATTGAAGGGGTTGAATTTGCCCATGCTCATGGTAAGCGTGTTTATTTAACGTTAAATTTATTCTCACATAATAAAGATATTGATAAGCTTGATGATTATGTTGAAACCGTTCGTAAGGTTAAACCTGACGGATTGATTGTTGCAGATCCCGGTGTATTTATGTTTGTGAAAGAAAAGGCGCCTGAATTAGAGCTGCATGTGTCAACACAAGCGAATATCTGTAGTTGGCAGTCGGTTAAGTTTTGGCAACAAATTGGAGCGAAACTGGCTGTTTTAGGTCGTGAGGTCTCTTATGCTGAGCTGGCTGAAATTCGCGAAAAATGCCCAGATATTAAACTTGAAGCCTTTGTTCATGGTTCCATGTGTATGACCTATTCTGGACGTTGTTTGTTATCTAATTTTATGGCTGAACGTGGTGCGAACCAAGGGGCTTGTGCGAATAGTTGTCGATGGAATTACAAAGTCCATATGCGCCTGAAAGACGGCACTGTAAAAGAATTAAACTTAACCGAAGAAAATATGGATTTGTTTGAGTTCTTCTTAGAAGAGGATCATCGACAAGGTGAACTGTTACCATTCGAAGAAGATGATCGTGGTTCTTACATTTTAAACTCTCGTGATCTTTGCATCATGCCAAAATTAGATGATTACCTGAAAATTGGTGTTGATAGTTTGAAAGTGGAAGGGCGCGGTAAAAGTGCCTATTACGCAGGAATGGTGGCCCGTGCTTATCGCATGGCAATTGATGATTGGTATGATGATCCTGAAAGCTGGGATCCAAAAAGATATTTAGATGAATTATCTTCTGTCCCTAACCGTGGGTATACTTTGGCCTTTCATGATGGGCGTTTGACAAATTATGCTCATGGCTACGACGATAACCAGAATATTGGCGATTACGAATATGCAGGGCAAATAGTTGAAGTGCGTGATGATGCATTTATCGTTGATATTAAAAATAAATTGGTTGTAGGTGAAGTTTTAGAATTTATGTCACCTAGAAACCGTGAACCGATGATGATCCGAATGTATGAATTTGAGGATATTAAATCTGGCAATATTACTGATGTTGTACAGCCTGGTAAAAAGCCGCAAATTCGCATTCCATTTTCTTTATTCCATGAAGAAGATATTGAAGACCTCAAGACCAATTATCCTGTTAGAACGATTCTTCGTAAGGAACGCCCTTTGACCCAAGATCAATGGGATAGGATGAAGGTTGACCGTGAAGCACGGGCGATGGAAATGGGCGAAGGAAAAGAACTTTCTTATGAGAAACGTGTCGCAGCATTAAGAGATTCATTAAAAGAAAAGAATAAAGACCGAAAACTGAAAACACCACGTCTAGGTACTGAAGGATGTTGTGGGAAAGGTTGTAATGGTTGCATGATTTTCTGGAATGATCCTATTTATGAAAAAGCACGAATGTTGCTGAAACAAAAGAAACAAGGCGAAATGTTTGATCGCGATATGAAAGAAGAAGTTGCCCTTTAGATTGTATTAACCTTTTATTGTTAAGTTACATTACAATATAGTGATGTTAGAGTGCATGTTATTCGTCACAGAGTTTTGAGAATTTTCAATTTGGGGCTGGAAAATTGATTTTAAATGGTAAAAATGGAAATATACAATTTAAACCTGACGAGCATGATCGACATGTAGGTTTGTCTTTCCTTGATATTTGTAGCCCTATATTAAAGGACTTTTACCATTTATGGTTTAAAAAATGTAGAGGGGACTTGCTTCCGTCTAAAAAAAGCTTCTTACCAGAGGAAATGCCGCAATTTCTAGCCAGATTAACTTTGGTTGAGTGTCTTGATAAAGAAAACGATTTTCGATACCGAATTGTTGGCACGGGAGAGGTTGATGATCGTGGTTATAACCCGACGGGAAAGTTGGTAAGTGAATGTGCATATGGGGATGACTGGGGCGATGGTGCAATAAATAACTATAGTAATGCACGCGACCTAAAAAATGTTATCTATGATGTCTATAGCTTTGAAGGGGCTGATGGGAAAACAATGACTGATGAATGTTTGTTTTTGCCGTTATCTGACGATGGTATATCAGTGAACATGATTTTTGTTATTTCTAAACTTACTTTGGCCAGAAATAATGGAAAGTAAGTTTGAGCGCATTTCTATTTCTCAATGTTTTGATGAAAAGTTTTTAGAACATAGTCCTCAAAACATTTGTGGGTTCTACAACTATTGGAAATCTAAGAAGTTATTTGAGTATGATATTCCTGCTCGAAAAGATATTCATCCGGAAGAAATAACTGCTTTTCTACCAAATATTACGATTGTTGATCGTGATAGTGATACAAATGAATTACGTTATCGATTAGTTGGTAGTAATGAGGTCTCTCTTCGTGGTTTTGATCCTACAGGAAGATCGATTGTAGAAGGTTTTATAGGTGCTGATAAGGAAGAGGTTCTTGATAATTATCAATATGTATTGAACCAGCAGTCGTTTCTTTATGAGAAAGATGAATTCATTGATGCAAAGGGGATTCATTATGTGGATGAAATTCTGTTCTTACCTTTAAGAACGAACAAGGACCATGCAGAGATGGTCCTTGTTTATTCAGAAGTAACATATGGAGCCAGTGGTAAAAATTTTAAAGGTAAATAGGATTTACCCCAGTAAGCTATAAAACATCCGTGCACTTGTTACGAGTAGGAATATTCCAAAGGCTACACGTAGGGCTTTTTTACTGATACTATGGGCAATTTTTGCGCCTAATGGTGCAAAAAGCATTGTTACTGGTGAAATTAAAGCAAAGCCAATTAAGTTAACGTAGCCTAAGCTACCTGCAGGTAACATTTCATTCCCCCAACCATTATAGATGAAACCAATGGTTCCAGGTAAGCTAATCAGCAAGCCGAATAATGCTGCCGTACCAACGGCACGATGAATAGGGAAGTTGAAGAGCGTTAAGATAGGCACACTTAATGTGCCTCCGCCAATGCCCATTAAAACAGAAAACCCACCAATTGCCGCTGCTATTGGCTGAGATAAAATACCTTTTGGTAGTGCTTGCCAGATTGCTTTACCATTTGGATTTCCTAACATGTTTAGGGCGACAATCAGCGCGACAATAGCAAAAACCATAGTTAAGGCTGGGCTTTTAACTTGGCCTGCGACAACAATGCCGACAACGGCACCAACTACAATCGCCACGGCCCACGCTTTGATAAGGTCAAAATCTACTGCACCACGTTTGTTATGGGCTCGTGAGGAAGATATAGATGTTGGGATGATGGTCGCAAGGGATGTTCCTACTGCTACATGCATCTGGATATCAGGATCAATACCTAAAAAACCAAGTGTTGTATAAAGAACTGGCACAATGACAATGCCACCACCTACGCCTAATAATCCAGCAAGTACGCCTGCGACGGCGCCACATGCTAGCATCCCAATTGCAAGATATAATGTTTCGGCTGTTAAAATATTTTCCATAACCCTCACCCAAGTCAAATTTCTTTGAAATATGTTTGGCGCAGCGGCTCCAGAAATACAAGAAACAATTCGCCATCAAGTCTCATTTTCTACTGAACTACTTAAATTAGATCTATTGCTTCTAAGTTTAAGGCAGCCATCATACCTTCGAAAACAGCCTCTTCTGCACTACGGGGGCTTAGACAGTCGCCAGCATAGCTAACCTTGCCTTGATATGATGTTAAAGCTTGTTCAAGTGTTGTGTTTGCAGAAGGAGCAAGGGCAAGGACAAGGTTATCTACATCATTACATATAATCGGTTCGCCCGATGCACCGTGAATAAAATATGCGGTCTGATCATCAAAACCATAAAGGCGGGCATAAGGTATGATTTCAATACCAAGTTTATGGATACGACCTAGCCAATGGTCTCTAAGGTAAGGTTGCAGGTTTTGTCCGGCATGAAGGGCGTTTACCGCCAATCGGACGCTGCAGCCATCTAATGCAAGCTTTTCTGCAACGCCAATGCCCGTCCAATCACCACGCCAATCCGCAACAAGGATATTTTGCTTTGTCCTTACTGAACCTGAAATAATATCCCAACTATTTAAAATGTCAGGATGCTCAGATCCTTCGAATGACGGTTTTGATGCTGTGGCGCCAGTGGCTATAATTACATGGTCGGGCTTAGCTTGATCTAAAATTTCACTGGTAATAGTGCTGTTTTTGACGATTGTCACATTTTCTTGCTTTAAATCTTCTTCCAAATTGGTGATTAAGCCACCAAATTCAGCACGATCAGGTAGTAGTTGTGCGAGCTTTGCTTGCCCACCTAATTGTCCGCTGGCTTCATGTAATGTGACATGGTGGCCAACCTTAGCAGCATAAACAGCAGCTTTCATGCCCGCAGGGCCACCACCAACAACGAGGATTTCTTTGGGTGCCTTGGTAAATGGTAGCGTTTCGAATTGTAATTCACGCCCCGTTTCTGGGCGCTGGATACAGCTAATAGAATAGCCCTGATGATAATGACCAATACAAGCTTGATTGCACCCAATGCAGGCCCGAATAGTATCGGTTTTACCAGATTGTGTTTTACGCGCAATATCTGGGTCCGCAATCATTGCACGGGTCATGCCCACCATATCAGCTTGGTTTTCTTGCAAAACCTGCTCTGCCAATTGAGGTTGATTGATGCGGCCTGCCACGAACACAGGCAAATTGATTTTCTCTTTTATCAATGCTGAATGTGGGGCGACATAGCCATGGCCCACTTGCATCGGGGGAACCACATGTACAGAACCGCTCCAGCTTGCCATGGTTCCCATTGTCGTATTTACAAAATCGATAAGTTTTTCTTTGGCTAGGGCTTCACAAATTTTGATACTTAGGTTTTGATCCATGCCTAAGATATCATCCTCATCTGCGGATATGCGTATGCCTAAAACAGATTGCTCCGAAATGTTGTTGCGTATTTCTTGCAGCAAATTACGTAAAAAACGAAGGCGATTTTCGAAATTACCACCGTAAATGTCTTCGCGTTTATTCACATGTTCATTTAGGAATTGCGCTGGCAATAACCCATGAGAAGCGGCAACCTCTACCCCTTGAAAACCTGCTTGGGTCATATTATGCGCAGCCTTGCCATATCCGGCGATGATATCTTCCACCATTGGCAATGTCATTTCCCTAGGGATGGTGTGGAAACGATCATCGGGAGAGGCAGAGGCAGAATAAGGGACGCCTCTTAAGCCACCATTAATATAATTACTGACACGACCGGGATGGGAAAGTTGGCCAAAGATAGCACAGCCATGGGATCTGACCTTTTCAGTGATACGGCTGTAACCATCAATGCAACTGGTTTCGTGAGCTGCTATGACAGGCGCACTGTTCATGGATGTTTTATGAACCCTAGCGGCTTCTGTAATGATTAAACCTGCCCCACCTTTTGCTCTCGCTTCATGATAGGCTGCCATTTCTTTCGTGGGCTCCCCATTTTTGGCGAGATAGGTTTGGTGCCCTGTCGAAAAAATTCGATTGCGAATTGAGACAGCCTTTTCTAATTTCGAGCTATTGATGGAGAGTTCGGAAAATAGGTTTGAGTAGGTCATGCTTTATCCTCATTTCCATTAGGTATTGTTTATAAAACATTACAAAATATCTCCATATAAATATGTCGAAATGCGACATGATTTCCACATTTTTATGTGAGAAAAATATTTTAAATTTCCTTCTCGTCGGTTATATACTCACCATTGGCAAAGTTAATTTTTCCTTGGGAGGGGGATGGTTGTGAAAACGTCTTTAATTATTACCCTTTTACTTTATGTTTTAGGCAGTGTTTCTATATCATCAGCACAAGAAATTTTTACAGTTAATGGGCCTGAAGGTAAGACCGATAAGCGCCATCTATATGTTAAAAGCGTCATGGCACTAGCA
Organism: uncultured Curvivirga sp.; assembly: GCA_965602285.1. GTDB lineage: Bacteria > Pseudomonadota > Alphaproteobacteria > UBA8366 > Aestuariispiraceae > Curvivirga. Next base: position 13,146 of record CBFCZA010000024.1, read on the forward strand.
TTAGAAAAAACCAAAAAAGAGTATGGTGACTATCAACTTAGAGTGAACTTAAATAAAGTTAACCTTAAGCGATCATTAGAACTGGCGAAGGAAAAGAAGTATCCTAACTTCTTTATTCGCCAATCAGTCTCCTTAGATTTAATGGAAGAAATGGCCTATGTTCCATTTCCGATTGAACGTGGGATTGTTGGATATCGCGTTGCATTTGTTTCTTCTAAAACCCACAAAAAATTACAAAAAATAAATAGCCTTGAACAATTAATGAGGCTCGAGGTTGTTCAAGGGATACAGTGGTTAGATACAAGAATATTACGTGGATTTGGTTTTTCCGTTTATGAAGCACCTTCTTATGAAGGAATGTTTCACATGGTTGCAAATAATCGATTGCCGTTATTTTTACGTGGCGTAAATGAGGTCTATGACGAATGGCAATCACATAAACATATTTCTAATTTAATGTTGGATGATACTTTTGCGCTTTACTATCCACTGCCTCGTTTCCTCTTTACAGCCAAAGAAAACGGCAGCGCAGTAAAGCGGATCCATGCCGGGTTGTTAAAGGCTTACGAAGATGGAAGCTTTGTAAAACTCTGGCGGGAGCATTATGCAAAAAGTATTGCTTTTACAAATTTCAAAAACAGAAAGCTATATCGTTTAGATAATCCTTTGATTGGTGATGTTGGGCATAAATATCAAAAATATATGTATGATCCTACATTGGAACAGCAGGATTGAATGAACGGGCCTTTCATTATTTTCGCCCATCAACTAATCCATCTGGATGCCCTAAATAATCTGTAATCGCATTATATTCATGTGCCATACGCCAACTTATCATTTTTTGTGCATATTCACGAATTAACACCTGATGTGCTGAACTATCTATTAAATTGTTACATTCATCGGGATCTTCTTTCATATCAAAGAAGAGGCAAGGTAATTGATTGAAGTGAACATATTTAAAATGTTCATCTCGAATGACTTGCACATTGCAGGCCTTAGACTCTAGACCAAAAGTTTTTTCCGCGGATTTAGATTTTGGGCTTCTAAAGTCATAGAGCCAATTTACATATGTCCGCCATGTATCAGGAGTTTTCCCTGCCATCCACCCTAGAAGGCTTTTACCATCGCACTGATATGGAATATCTTGTCCTACGGCTTCTAATATTGTTGGCATAAGGTCAACAGATTCAGTAAATGCCTCTACCACGCGGCCTGTTTCAATGCTCATTGATTTGGCGGGCTTTATCATCAGTGGAATGTGGAAAGATTGATCATAATAACCAAGCTTGCCCCAAAGGTGATGGTCGCCCAATTGTTCTGCATGGTCCGTGGTTAGGATGATCATGGTGTTATCCCATTGACCATTTTCTTTCATGGCGGAGAATAATTCGCCCATATTAGCGTCGGTTTCACTGATCAAGGCATAATAATTAGCCCGTATTTGGCGTACTGCATTTTCATCCCAATCCGCAGCTAGCCCTTCACCCACAGGGCAATAATCTTCTTTTTTTGTACGGTTCAATTCATAGGCGTTATAAGGATGTTGGGCTTTTTCATGTGTAAGGTCACCGCCCGTAATCGGCAGCATATCATCAGGGTGATACATATCCATATAATCAGGGGTGGCAATATAGGGTGGGTGAGGGCGTAAATAGGTTGTATGCAAAAAGAAGGGATCATCTTCTTGGTAACGTAAATGATCTAATATTTGTTCTGTCATCCATGCGGTTTCGCTGCCACTTGCTGGGAAAGTTGTTGGTGCATAGGTTTCGTGGCGCCCTTCAGGGATAGGATAGTTTTTATCTGGTTCGTAATTACCATAGCCTAATTCTTTTACATCATGGCCTTTCTTTCGAAGCCAGTTGAGCCAGAGGCGGCTATGGGTTGGTAGGTTCGCCCCAAGACTAAAGCCCGGCATAATTCCTTCAAACATTTTGAAGGCCGCGTCATTATGATCTGTGATGCGGGGGTCTGGTGTCGTGTCGGTGTATCCAAATAATGTTGGATCATAACCACTTTTTCGCATCTCTTTTGCTATATTGGTCAGTGTAGAATTCAGAGGGGTGCCATTTCGAACCGCACGATGATTATGCGGATACATACCGGTCAAAAATGTTGCACGCGAAGGTCCGCAAGGGGCAGAACAAGTATA
>CBFCZA010000025.1:0-15233 GCA_965602285.1 uncultured Curvivirga sp.
CTCCTTCAATAACCATCGAAGCAGCTTGTCCCGACATCTTTGCGTTTGGTGACTCGCTTAAAATATTACATTCTTTTAAGATGCTTCCCATGAGTTCTATGTCTGTTGCGTTATATAAACCCTTATATTTCGGGCGAGATTTGGCTTCCCCCCAAAATGCTTGCCACAAGCCAATTTTTGTTTGATTGCAAACTTTTGGATCAAAATCCGAGCGTACTAATGTGCATAAACGATCAATGGGTGTATTAGGGCTCGATTCTAATGCTTTTCTCCAAGTCGCACTATATTCTTCCGTCATGAAACGTAACGTTTCATCAAATAATATCTCTTTGCTTTTGAAGTGAAAAATGACAATTCCTTGAGATAATTCAGCACGTTGCGCTATTTTTGATAGCGTCGTGTCCGCAAACCCGAGTTCATCTATACAGGCCATCGTTGCATCGATGAGCTGTTGGCGCCTGAATATTTTATTGGCGGCCCTGCTGCGGGTTGGTTTCTTAGCTTGTGCTGTTTCCATTGTGATCACATAATCCAATTGTTTTGTAATTTCGTCAATTAAAAAATTAATTATATTTAAATCAATATGTTATAAGTTTTTATTAAATGAGTGTTCAGTTAATGCTGGACAAATTAAAATATCTTAATGTAAGGTTTTGGCAGATGTTGCTCTGATAATAGGTATTTTCCTATTTGTCCTAGGGGATTAAGAATGAAAAAATATGATGCGATAGTGATTGGTGCAGGGCATAACGGCCTAACAACGGCCAGTTTTATGGCTAAGGCAGGATTGTCTGTTCTTGTTGTTGAAAAGAACGATTATGTTGGCGGTGCTGCTTGTAGTTTGGAGCTTCATCCAAACTGGACTTATTCAAATTGTTCATATGTATGTAGTCTTTTAAGGCCAGAAATTGTTCGTGATTTAAACCTTCCCCATTATGGCTTGCAGGTCGTGCCTTATAATGGCGGGGGTGTATTTATGGAAAATGGTGATCATTTCGCCCATTACACAGACCATGATGCATATCGCCAAGAAATAGCACGCCATTCAAAACGTGATTCTGAGGCCTATGAACGGTTTAGTACTTTTCTAGCCAAACAATGTAGATTCATTAAACCATTATTGATGCGCATGGCACCTGATCCTACCTCTTTTAATCCAAGAGACTTACATGAATTGATGTATTTAGCGCGTCAATTTAATGAATTTTCAGAAGCTGACATGTATGAAACCGTTCGTTTTTGGACAATGTCTATTTCAGATTTTCTAGACGAATATTTTGAATGCGATATGTTTAAGGCCATTTTAGCTGGCAGCGGTATTATTGGCACAGCTCTTGGCCCGAAATCGCCCGGAACAGCGTATGTTCTTCTTCACCATTATATGGGGGAAGTTGACGGTAATATTGGTGCATGGGGTTTTGCTCGTGGCGGTATGGGGGCCATATCAAAGGCCATGGCGGCTTGCCTTCAAGATCATGGAGGTGAGATCATTATGAATAGTGAAGTAGATCATGTCATCATAAAAAATGGCCGTTCCGTTGGTGTTGCTCTGGCTAATGGTGATGAATATTATTCTGATACGATTGTTTCTAATGCCGATGTTAAAAGAACATTCTTGCAGCATGTGGATCGTAAGGAATTACCTGAAGACTTTGTAAAGAAGGTCGAACGATTTAAAATTCGTGGATCTTCCGCTAAACTTAATATCGCACTAGATGGAATGCCTACTTTTGATGGTGTTGAAAATGATCATCCCATGTTGAATGGCGATATGCATTTTACAGATTCTGTAGAACGTATGGAACGTGCATATGACGATTGGAAAGATGGAACTTGGTCCAAAGATCCTTTTGTAGACATGCTTATTCCAACTAGAATCGATCCAACAATGACTCCTCCCGGAAAGCATTATATGACCTGCTTCATTCAATATGCCCCGTATGAGCTAGCAAACGGAGAATCTTGGGACGGCCCTAATAGGGAGGCTTTAGCAAATACAGTTATTAACCAAATAGCACAACGTAGCCCAAACTTTAAGGATTTGATTTTGCATTACGAATGTAGAACTCCATGGGATATTGAGCAAGAAGCAGGTATTACTGAGGGTAATATCTTCCAAGGTGAGCTTACCTTTGATCAATTATTGTTCAACCGTCCAGTTCCTGGATATGCGCAATATCGTTCTCCTATTAAAGGTCTTTGGATGTGCGGATCATCGACCCATCCAGGAGGCGGTGTTATGGGAGCGCCAGGGGCAAATGCAGCACGTGAAATTTTACGTGATATGGGCGCAAAACAGACGGTAAGAGGTTGATGGTTATGACAAAAAAATATGATGCAATTATCATTGGTGGCGGACATAATGGTTTGGTTTGTGCTGCATATCTTGCAAAGTCAGGCCGTCAAGTGATCTTACTAGAAGCGAATAGTAAGGCTGGTGGTATGGCTGTAACTGACGAATTAGATGGTGTGAAGATATCTACCGTTGCACAGACATTACACGCCCTTCATCCAAAAGTGGTGACAGACCTTGGACTGCATGTTGATTTAGCAGAGGAAAATATTCCTTTGATAGCTTTAAGTGTTGATGGAAAACATTTGAAAATCGAAGATGATAATGTTTTTGGTCTGAATGGTGCTGAAATATCTACAGAGGATGCTAAAGGCTTTAAACTTGTCAGGAGGGATCTGAAACGCTTTGCTAAATTCCTCAGCCCTATGATGGAACAAAAACCACCGCGACTAAAAGAGCGTGATAATGAGGACACATGGAGCCTCATTAAGCTTGGGGTTAAAATGCGCTTGCTTGGTAAGCGTAGCATGCAAGAATTTTTGAGAATGGCATTGTTGAACATCGCGGATTTGTTAGAAGATAATATTGATAACAAACATTTAGCTGGCGCTATTGCTATGGATGCTTGTTGGGGATCATTACTTGCACCAAGATCACCGGGTTCTGTTTTAACCGCGATGTATCAGGCAACTGGTAATATGAATGGGAAGCGTGGATCCATATCTATTCCTAAAGGTGGTATGGGTGCTGTTACAGAGCAACTTGTTGCGATTTGTAAAAAACAAGGTGTAGAAATCAAGCAAAATGCGAGAGTTTCTAAAGTTACGGTAGAAGACGATAAAGTAACTGGTGTGCAGTTAGAAGATGGTGAATTTATATCTTCTTCTATAGTCGCATCTAGTGCAGATCCACGACAAACATTTTTGAAGATGGTTGGGGCTGAGAACTTAGACATTAATTTTACCCGTCGTATCAATAATGTTCGTGATAAAGGGACTGCTTCGAAAATCAATTTGGTTTTGAATGAACTTCCAGACTTCACTGGATTATCAAAAGGTGATCTTAAATCTCGGTTAATGGTTTGCCCTGACATTTTATATGCAGAACATGCCTTTAATCATAGTAAATATGGAGAGATGGCAGAAAATCCAGTTATGGAAATTACGATACCTTCCATAATGGACGATAGTATTACTGCAAATGGAAAACATGTTATTTCAATTGTTTCCCAATATGCCTCATTCGATTTAAAAGAGGGTTGGGATGATCAAGCACGGGATAAGTTATTAGAGACTGTTCTTGGAACGTTAGAAAAATATGCTCCAAATCTAAGGGAGTGTATAAGTGCTAAAGAAGTTTTAAGTCCTGTTGATCTTGCAGAACGCTTTAATAGTTCCGGTGGACATTGGCATCACTTAGAAATGCAACTTGATCAAATGTTAATGATGCGACCTATTCATGGTGCTGCCCAATATAATACTCCTATTGCGGGATTATTTCTTTGCGGGGCCGGGGCACATCCAGGTGGTAATGTAACAGGAATGCCGGGTATGAACGCGGCAAAACGTATTTTAAATGGTAACACAAAATAAGGGGGGCTTTATCATGTCTACATTGAGAGAACGCGCTAAAGCCGGTATGAAGCAAACAGCGTTTCATCCACGCATAGAAGAGCTTATGGAAACTCATTCATGGGTTCCTTGGGCTGGTTATTCTTCAGCCTCTGTTATTGAATCTTTAGAATTAGAATATTTTGCTATTCGATCTATATCGACTGCTTTCGATATTTCACCGATGTGTAAATATCGTATCACTGGGCCCGATGCTGAAAAATTCTTAAATCGGATTGTTACCATAGATTTACGGAAAATTAAAAACTATCGTGTGTCTTATGTTGTTTGGTGTAATGATGATGGTCATTTATTGGATGATGGAACGGTCTTTCGGTTTGGTGATGATGATTTCCGACTTTGTTGTCAAGAACGTCAATGGGATTGGTTATGTTCCGCACAAATTGGTTTTGATGTTACTATTGAAGAAGAAACTGATGATATTGCCGCATTGCAATTCCAAGGCCCAACAACATGTTGGTTCCTTAAGCGTCTTGGATTAGAAGGTGTTGAGCTTCTTAAACCATTCGATTTGAAATATTTCGATTGGAACGGCACGCAGCTACTCGTTTCTAGGACAGGTTTCACAGGTGATTTAGGGTATGAACTTTGGGTAGATCCTTCAAAAGCTCTTGACCTTTGGGACGCATTATTTGCGCTAAGGGGAGAACGCGCTATTCGTGCCATAGGGGGAGAAGCCCTTGATTTAGCACGCATAGAAGCAGGATTCCTTGCACCACATGTTGATTTCCTCAGTGCAGATCATGTCTTGCGTCATAGTCGCGGGCGATCACCATTTGAAATGGGGCTTGGTTGGCAAGTTAGTTTTGATAAAGGGCAATTTAATGGACGACGTGCTCTTCTTAAGGCTCAAAAGGAAAGTACGGATAAATATTGCTTCGTAGGGTTTGAAGTTGATGGCAATAAACCTGCTGAACAATCTTTGATCTATTATAAGAAAAAACAAGAGGTTGGCTATTTTACCTCTGCAATGTGGTCGCCAACATTGAAAATGAATATTGGTATGGCTTTAATGAACAGGCCATTTGGGGACCGTATTGATGATGATCTCTGGGTAGAGATTTATGTTCAAAAAGAACTTAAATGGGATAAAAGCATGGCTAAATTAAAGCCTATGTCACGACCGTTTTTTAAGAACAAAAGGCGCAGCTTAACCCCTCCAGCCGATACTTAATTAGAACTTAAATGATATGGTATTTTATTTTTTTAAAACAAAATTATACAAACCTTTGTCGCTAAAGCTCATTTGTGATCACAAATAACGAGCTACTATAAAGATATAACTTTTTATAACAGGTGAAATATGACTGACGCTACATTGCAAAATCGACTATATGATACAGAAGAAATCCAAGAGAAAGACAATAAATTCCTTCACCCTTGGGAAATGATGGAAACAGTTGGATCGCATAAACGTACCATTGTCGCTGAAGGCGAGGGTATTTATGTATATGATTCTGATAATAATAAGTTGATTGATGCCCCTGCAGGTATGTGGTGTGTGAATATTGGGCATCGAAGGCAAGAAATGGCGGATGCTATTTCGGAACAAGTAATGAAGCTTTCTTATGCATCACCTTGGGAGTTAACGAATGGTCCCGCAGCAATTTTTGCAGATGAAATAGCAAAGCGTGCACCAACGAATATGAACCATGTATTCTTTACAACAGGTGGTTCAACGGCTGTGGATTCTGCCGTTCGCATGGCGCAATTCTATTTTAATTACCATGATAAGCCTAATAAGAAGCAAATTATTTCTCGTGAATATGGATATCATGGATCAACTTTCCTTGGGGCTGCTATCACAGCAAAACCACGTTCAGAAGACTTTATGGATTATCCTCAAGGTTTGGTTAATCATATTCCTTGTCCTAATCCATATTTCAAACCTGAAGATCAAACTATGGAAGAGTTTTTAGAAGCAAAAGTTGCTGATCTAGAAAATAAAATTCTTGAATTAGGCCCAGATAATGTTGCTTGTTTCGTGGCAGAACCAATATTGGCTTCTGGTGGTGTTATTGTGCCACCTGAGGGCTATCATAAACGTACTTGGGAAGTATGTAAGAAGTATGAGGTGCTTTATATTTCTGATGAAGTGGTGACTAGCTTTGGCCGTTTGGGACATTATTTCTCTTCGGAAGAAGTTTTTGGTATTGTCCCTGATTTCATCACGACAGCTAAAGGTTTGACTTCTGGTTATATACCTTGTGGTGCATTGATCGTGAATGATGATATTATGAATTCATTCAAAGATGGAGATAAAGACGCCTGTTATTCAAATGGTTATACATATTCAGGTCATCCAGTTGCTTGTGCTGCTGGCTTAAAGAATATGGAAATTATGGATAATGAGAAAATGATGGAGCATGTTCGCGAAATATCCCCATATTTCCAATCTCGCCTTCGTGAATTATCTGATATCCCCATTGTAACTGAAGTACGTGGCATGGGACTTATGGCATGTGTTGAATGTTTAATTGATGGTGAAGATGCGCTTGGAACTCATTATCAAATAGGCAGCATGATTAATAAGCATTGCCAAGAAATGGGCTTACTTGTGCGTGCTATTTATTCTTCCTGTGTGATGTCGCCACCACTCATTATTACTAAAGATCAAATTGACGATATGGTTGATATTCTACGTCGTGGCATTGTTAAGGCTCAAGAAGAATTGATTGAACAGGGGGGCTTCTCCCTATAATTCTGCGATACAAAGTTAATTTCGAACGATATCCCAAAGGTGCCTGAAATTATTCAGGCACCTTTGGGATATCAGGGGTACAAACTTGTCAATTTTCGTACAAAATATAAAACAAAAAACCTAAATTAATCGGGTCTTATTTCAGTTTTTAACGTGAGATGGACCAGATGTTGAAAAGCTGGCAAAATCTCTCGTGTAGTTTGGTTATATGAACATATGCATAATCTAAGGTCTGATTATTACCTATAGAAATTGAAGGCAATTGGATGTTTGCTCTGTGGTGAAATATGGAAAAATTTGGTTTAAATTTAAGCCGTCCAGTTTTGGTGTGGATGATATCTATTATTTTTTGGTTTCGGTGTTCTGAACTTGGACGAGTTATTCCTTTTCTTCATTCACTGGAGTGACCCTGCGGTTCAAGAATTAGTTGGTCACTTTCACCCTTACGAGATTGGTTTTTTGTTTTTTGCAATTACCCCACCATTATTTCTTGTCATTAGTGCAATTTATTTATTTTTTTTCTGAGAACATTTTCATTCTATTTGTTTGTAATTCTATTAATACTTCATTTAATATGTAATTTTATTACTCCCAAGTCTTGCAATGCTAGTGGATAACCTTGTGCCTATCATATATCTTTTTATATTATTTTCTATTTGTATCTATTTATGGAAACTGAAGGAAAATGGGGCTCTTAAAAAGATTCATAGAACCCCCCATATGCTATAGGATATTACTTTTACTCGACGAATGTAGCTTTCTAATTGTAAGCTTTTTTAAGTTACGGTTGGTAATGCCCCGTTAAAAGACTATTTTTATAAATTTTCGTCTTTGACTGGAACAATTGAACAACGTAAACTTTAAATATAGCTACCGATTTCCCAAATGTGTTTGAAATTTTTCAGATGCCTTTTTATTGAGTGAAGATGACTGAAATTGAAAATCTAAAAAATATTGGGGCTAAAACAGGTGGTTACTTACGTGATATTGGCATCACCAGTTACGAAGATCTTGCCGCCCTTGGCACGGAAGAAGCTTTTCAACGTCTTTATTTTAGATTCCAAGATGAAATGAAATTCACCTCTGTTTTCTTATATGCGATTGAGGGGGCTTTAACAGGACAACATTGGAATGATATAGGCTCTGAACGCAAAGAAGCCCTTAAGGTTTATTTTAGGCAACTTTCTGGAAAATAAACTTTTCTATTCGTCTTTTAATTTTTTGGAAAAACACTGTCCAGAAAATTAACGCAATCTTGTATGCCATCGTTACGGTTGTAGTTGGGTTCAATAAGCATGGTTTGGGCTGCATGTTCCATAATACCTATGAGCCCTAAGGTCAGCGCATGTGCATTCATAGGGTGAGGGGAGCTATTGCATAGCGTCTGTATGGGCTTGTGGTAGGCTTGATAATATGCTTCGTCATGTTGAGAACATATGACCGTATAATCTTCCCGTGACCTTGCCTCACTATAAAAAGCATACCAGACAGCATTTTTCTCTTCATTGAAAATATTCTCTGCCATCGTAGCATTTATCAAACTCAATAATTGCGCACGAGGTTCTGAAAAATCGCTGCCTACGGAATTTATATATTCGATGAATTCATCAGCAACAAATTTTAATGTGGCATGCAGGAGGGGGGTTTTTCCCTTAAAATGAAAATTTACCATCGCCGCTGTTATACCGGCTTCTAAAGCCACTTTTTGAGATGTAACATTTGATATGCCATATTCTGCAATGACTTTGATTGTGGCTTGGATCAGGGCAGATTTACGAACCTCTTGAGTTTCGCGGGTTCTAATTTTTTTTTGCGGTTTCATATAATTTTTACACTCTATTAATTAATTTCATTCTGATAACATGATTTTATTGATGTTGGCTATGGTTTCCTCTTTGAGTATTTTCGAAATTGTCCTAACGAGGATCCAAGGTTTCACCAATTAGTGGAATTGTTATTGAAGATCAAACCACCGTAAACACGCGCACAAATTTCTATGTGTCCATTATTTTTTTGTTTCAAGGTTAATATTTATTGCTATTGAAATTTTCATTTATATTTATATCACCCTAGCGAATGATTGGCTGGTGATGGATATAAAAATGTTAATAAATGGGGTCGTATTTAATTATAATTTAATAGGAAAATTCATTGTTGTGTCATGAGAATCTATGCTAATAATTAATAGATATTGGATCATAATGGTTCTCATAAAAAATAAATAATTTATGAGTGAGTTTGTGGTTCATTTTTTGTGGATGTACTACCAATTTAATGCATCCCGGATTTAAAGAATTTGGAAGAGAGAATACTTTGAGCGATACTTCTAGCACAGCAGAAATTATTGATATTTCTACAGTTACTATCGAAGCAGAGATGAAAAAATCCTATCTTGATTACGCGATGAGTGTAATCGTGAGTCGCGCATTACCAGATGTGCGTGATGGATTGAAACCTGTGCATCGCCGAATTCTCTTTGCCATGAAAGAAGGGGGCTATGATTCGTCAAAGCCTTTCCGTAAATCGGCCCGTATTGTCGGGGATGTAATGGGTAAATATCATCCTCATGGTGATAGTGCTATTTATGATGCTATGGTTCGTATGGCGCAAAGTTTCTCTTTGCGACTTCCTTTGATTGATGGTCAAGGTAACTTTGGTTCTATGGATGGCGATAAAGCTGCGGCGATGCGTTATACAGAGGCCCGTTTACAAAAAACAGCTGAAGCTCTTATTGATGACATCGATAAAGATACAGTTGATTTTATACCAAACTATGATGAATCTATGTCTGAACCAAGTGTTCTTCCTGCACGCTACCCAAATCTATTGGTGAATGGTGCTGGCGGGATTGCTGTTGGTATGGCTACGAATATTCCCCCGCATAATTTGGGTGAAGTTGTTGATGCATGTCTAGCGAAAATTGATAATCCATTAATCACAATGGAAGAGCTTATTGAAATTGTACCTGCGCCAGATTTTCCAACAGGCGGCATTATTCTAGGCCGTACAGGAAGTCGTTCTGCATTAACAACAGGGCGTGGTTCTGTTGTTATGCGTGCAAGAACTAACTTTGAAGAAATTAGGGCTGGTCGCCATGCTATTATTGTCACTGAAATTCCTTATCAAGTTAATAAGTCGCGCATGATTGAAAAAATTGCTGATGTCGTGCGTGATAAAACAGTCGAAGGGATATCTGATCTTCGTGATGAGTCTGATCGTGATGGTGTTCGTGTTGTTATTGAACTTAAACGTGATGCTATTGGTGAGGTCGTTTTAAATCAATTGTTCCGTTATACATCTCTTCAAACAAGCTTTGGTGTTAATACGTTGGCCCTAAATGGTGGGCGCCCAATGCAAATGAATTTGTCAGAGATTTTAGACGCATTTATAGATTTCCGTGAAGAAGTAGTTAGCAGGCGTACTGCCTTTGAGCTTCGTAAGGCCCGTGAACGTGCTCATATCTTAGCTGGCTTGTTGGTCTCAATCACAAATATTGATCCTGTTATTGATTTGATACGTGCTGCTGCTGATCCCGCTTCTGCCAGAGAGCAGTTGATGGAAAAAGAATGGAGTGCCGGTTCTGTCGAAGGGTTTATTCGTTTGATTGATGACCCAGGACACGAAGTTGTCGATGGAAAATACAAACTTTCAGAAATACAAGCGCGTGCTATCCTTGAATTACGTTTGCAACGTTTAACTGGTATGGAGCGTGAAAAACTAGAGGCAGAAACAGAAGAGCTAGCTACTCGGATTAAAGGGTATCTAGAGATCCTGCAAAATCGTGAGCGCCGTTTTGAAGTTATCCGTGAAGAACTGGTTATTGTTCGAGAACAATTTGCCAATGATCGACGTACAACAATTGAAGAAAACGAATTTGAACATGACATAGAAGACCTCATTCAGCGTGAAGAAATGGTTATGACCGTTACGCATGGCGGTTACATTAAACGTGTTCCTCTGTCTACTTACCGTGCACAACGCCGTGGTGGTAAGGGGCGTTCTGGGATGTCTACAAAAGATGATGATTTTGTTGTTAACGTATTTGTGACAAATACACATACGCCTGTTTTATTCTTCTCTAATAAGGGGATGGTCTACCAAATGAAGGTATATCGTTTACCTCTTGGTAATCCACAAGCACGCGGTAAGGCTATGGTTAACTTATTGCCGTTGGATGAAGATGAAGTCATCACTACTATTATGCCATTGCCAGAGGATGAGACAACTTGGTCTGACCTTCATGTTATGTTTGCAACAGCAAGTGGTAATGCGCGCCGTAATTTATTAAGTGATTTCACAAATATTAAGTCTAACGGTAAAATTGCCATGAAACTTGATGAAGGTGATAAGCTTGTAAATGTGTCTGTTTGTACAGAGGGCGATGATGTTTTATTGGCAACGTCAAAAAGCATGGCAATGCGCTTTGCAGTAACAGACATTAGGGTTTTTGCTGGTCGTAATTCTACAGGTGTTCGCGGAATACGCTTAGGTGATGGCGATGAAGTTATTTCCATGACAATTATTAAGCATAGCGCAGATACTGCCGACCAAAGGCGTGATTATCTTCAGGCTGCAAATGCCAAAAGGCGTATTGCATCAGGAAATGAATTGAATGCAGAAGACCAAGCCCGTGATGATGAAAAAGTAGCTCTCTTTAATGATCCTCATTATGTTGATATGGAAGAACGTGAAGAGCTTCTGTTAACGATTACATCAAACGGTATGGGGCAGGTATGTTCTGCCTATGATTATCGTGTGACTGGTCGTGGCGGTAAGGGTTTAGGAAATATGGTATTGCGAGGGGATGATACATCTGTCGTTGCATCATTCCGTGTTGAGCCGGGCCTAGATGAAATCATGCTTGTTACTAACGGCGGTCAAATCATTCGCATGCCAATCGACAATGTTCGTAGGGTTAGCCGTAATTCAAAAGGGGTTCGTCTATTCAATGTGTCAGATGACCATAAGGTGGTTTCTGTAGCACGCCTTCGTGATGAAGGGGATGATTCAGAGGAACTTAATGAAGACGGTGAAGTTATAGAAACTTCAGTAGATGGTGACCCTGTTAATGAAGGAGCTGTTACTGAGGTGGAATCCCCAGCTATCACAGAAAATCCTGAAGCTGGTGAGGACTAAAAATGTCACGTGTTGGAATTTACCCAGGGACCTTTGATCCAATTACAAACGGTCACATGGATGTCATTGAGCGTGCAGCAACCCATCTGACTGATTTATTGATTGTTTCTGTTGCTGTTAATGCAGGCAAGGGGCCATTATTCACATTGGAAGAACGTGTGGCCCTAGTAGAGCGTGAAGTCGCTCAGTTAAATGTCCCGGGGAAAATTGAAGTACGCCCTTTTAGCAAGCTTCTGATGCATCATGCTGAGGAAGTAGGGGCGACAATGATCGTTCGTGGTTTGCGGGCAGTCTCTGATTTTGATTATGAATTTCAAATGACAGGTATGAATGCTAAAATTAACAGTGAAATTGAAACTGTTTTCTTAATGGCATCTGAGAAACATCAATTTATTGCCAGTAGGTTGGTAAAGGAAGTTAGTGCCCTTGGGGGGGATGTTTCTCAATTCGTCAGTCCTGCTGTTGAGATTGACCTGAAATCTAAGCAAGGTTTAGCTTAAATTTATTACGAATAATTATTGGAATGGAAAAGTTGATTATGTATCAATTTTGCGTTGGAAAATTGTGAGAACTGAATCTCTTTCTTCAACATCATCAGGATGAATTTCATTTTTAAACCAAACTTCACCGACGTCGCCTTCAAACAAATCTAAAATATCATCTACCTTGCGGTATTTACCACCATGAGAAACAATACTTCCACGGTTTATTAATTCTTCGGGTGTATAGGGTGTATATTCACAACCAACAGCAAAAATCCCTTTTTTCTTGGCAACACGTCGTGCTTCCCTAACTGCTTTTATAGGGTTCTCACTATAAGCAAGGACCCAACCAATAATAACAATATCAAATGTTTCATCTTCGTATGGCATATCATGCATGTCACCGACCTCTATAAGAGGGCTGTAAGACATTAGATCAATGGCTGTTATATTTATTGGATCAAAGCCGCAGGCCGTTAACATGAAGATCTCTGCTTCAGTACGGGGTCCAATGGTTAGGACCTTCATGTGTTTCATACGACGTTGAATATAACTGATACTGCGCATTGGCATCGTTAAGAGGGTCGGTCGTAATAGCGTGGACTTACCTTTAAGACCATTCATATTATGCTCTATAGCATTTTTAATGACATCTTCACCTTCAACTATTTCATGAACGACATAGTCGTCCTCTGAAACAGAATCTATGCGTGCTGCCGCAATTTCACCAACCATTTGGGGGAATTGAAAGATTTCATCGGGATATTTTTTAAGGAGAGTTAATGTGCGAACAAGCAATTCATCTTCCATGTCAGAATCTGAAAGTATTCTTGCTTTATTACCTCTACAAAATATCATTTTAATTACTTCTCAACCATGAATATGAAACAAATACTATTCTAAGTGATTCTTGAGATAGTGCAAAAAAATATGAGATAATATTTTTGTAAAATAGGATGTTTTGGTGGGCCGTACAAGATTCGAACTTGTGACCATTCGATTAAAAGTCGAGTGCTCTACCAGCTGAGCTAACGGCCCACATATCAAAACATCATCTACATAAACAAAAAAAGACCAGCCGGAAGTTCCGATTTGGTCTTTTAAGTGTTTTGGTGGGCCGTACAAGATTCGAACTTGTGACCATTCGATTAAAAGTCGAGTGCTCTACCAGCTGAGCTAACGGCCCACATATCAAAACATCTTAGAAGAAGTAGATTTCTTCGTCTACAAGTAAGCTTAAATCTTCCTTGTCGACGCGGCGGAAAATAGGGGTGGTTGCCCCTCAGGTCAACGCCTTTTTTGCATTTTAGAAGATTTTTTTTTGAAAAGCTTCATTTCCCTAGGATCGGTATAGAAAACTAATCTCCTTTAAACTCCTCTACCATCTCTTGAAGGCGTGCTAAATCACGAACTATCAGGGTGTTTTTTGATTTTTCGATTATTAATTTCTTGGTTAGTTCACCAAAAACACGGGCAACAGTTTCTCTGGTTGTGCTGACCCGGCTGGCAACGTCACTGTGGTTTGGGATAGGGTCGATGCGCGATTCATTACCTGAAAGGCGTCCTGTTTTTGCTAAACGTAATAGTTCTGCATAAACTCTGTTGTTTGCACCTAGGGTACTTAGGTCCATTATTCTTTCGACAGATAGTCTTATAACGCTTGAAAGGCGGTTCATTAAGGCAAGAGCTACGGTAGGATGGTTAGCAAGTAGTTCTTTGAATGCAGTGGGTGATAGGGTCGCAACAATAGTATTTGTTATCGCTACCACATTTGCTGATCTCTCTTCGCCGTCTATTGCTGCAAGTTCGCCAAAGATGGATCCTTCTTGTATGTCATCGAAAGAAATTTCACGTCCCGAAATGGAGTAGTTAACGACTCTGGCGATGCCTTTCGTTATAAAATAAACATCTTTAGAATTGCTATGCCGGTCAATGATTTGATCCTGTGCAGAGAACTCTTGCCACGTACATTTCGATTCCCAAAAGGTTAGCGCTTTTGGGTCTAATCCTCGTAACAATGTTATACCGTTTAGGCTTTTATTAATATGTGACAATTTTTACATCCAAATTGGGATAAAGGCTCATGTTATAAATTAAGATACTAAACTAAATGCTAAAAGTCTTATTATAAATCAATCAAACAATGGTTAATATAAGTTAATTATTAAAATAAATACCATTTTTACTTGGAATTGTTTGATTTGCTCCTTTCTTATGCCTCTGTGCTTCCCTATATATGCAGTAATAATTGTCATGCAATTTATCAATTTTACTTGGATAAACAATAATGCCCAATAGTTTAAATCCGGACGGAACAAGAAGACATTCAGGATTCTTTGCTCGTATACGTGCATATTTCTTTGCCGGAGTACTTGTAATAGCGCCTATCTCAATCACATTTGCAGTTGCTGTGTGGTTTATTGATCTTGTTGATAGTCGAATTGTGCATTTGATTCCTGACCATTTAAATCCGGATACTTATTTGCGGGAAACTTTGGGCATTGAAATCGGCTTGCCGGGATTAGGTCTTATTGTCCTATTCGTTGCGATCACTTTGATTGGTGCTCTCACTGCAGGGCTTATAGGACGTTATCTCGTTAGTGGGTGGGAAACTATTTTAAATCGCATGCCGTTTATCAGCGGTGTCTATTCAGCTTCTAAACAAATATTAGAAACCTTATTACAAAATCAATCGGAAGCCTTTCGTCAGGCTGTTCTTGTCGAATATCCACGTAAAGGCGCATGGACTATTGCATTTGTAACAGGTAACACGTCTGGGGAAATTGCACGAAAGCTGCAAAGGGAACGTGTAAGTATTTACGTTCCAACAACACCTAATCCAACATCAGGTTTCCTTTTATTCGTACCAAAAGATGATTTAATTCCTTTAGATATGCCTGTAGAAGAAGCTTTGAAGTCTTTGATTTCATTGGGTATGGTTGGGTCTAAGGATCAGAAAGTTGCGGAAGCTCAATTGGACCTTCCAGGCA
>CBFCZA010000026.1:0-14204 GCA_965602285.1 uncultured Curvivirga sp.
TAACAAATACTAGTTGTTTTTTTATTCGATATCAAGAAACGGGTGGGATAATCTTACAAAGAATTTATTATCCCTGTAGGAATCAATTAAAGGTGAAGCATGAATAACAAATCCTATCAAATAGTTTCTACAGCATTAGAGTTTATTTCTGATAATTGGGAAAACCAGCCAGATTTAGAGCAAATTTCACAGGCCGTAGGCATGAATGAATTTAATTTTCAAAAACTTTTCACGAATTGGATTGGCATCAGCCCAAAGAAATTTTTAAGTGTTTTAACCCTAGAGCAAGCAAAAGGAAGATTGGAAACAGATCATACAATATTGAATGCAGCACTTGATAGTGGTTTATCTGGGCCTAGTCGCCTCCATGACCTTTTTGTAAATTTTGAGGCCATGACACCGGGGGAATATAAGAAAAAAGCCGAAGGATTAACGATCTTTTTTGGTTGGCATGATGGTATATTTGGCCGCACTTTGGTTTTAGTGACGGATCGGGGACTTTGTGGGCTGGCTTTTGAGGATCATCGTGGGGAAGATGCATGTTTTGAAGATATGGCCACACGTTGGCCTAAGGCAACTCTTATAGAAAAACCTGCTGAAACAAATCCTTATATGGATATGATTTTTTGTGATCGATTAGAGATTCGTAAAAAGGTGGATAAACAAAACTTGAAATTGTTTCTTAAGGGGACCGAATTTCAAGTTAAGGTTTGGCAAGCTTTAATGGAATTACCAACGGGGGGGCTTACAACATACGGTGACATTGCAAAAAAGTTAAATATGCCTACTGGTGCTTCGCGGGCGATAGGAACAGCTGTTGGGAATAACCCCGTTTCTTGGATTATTCCATGTCACAGGGTTATAAGGAATACTGGTTATTTAGGTGGATATCGTTGGGGGTTGCCAAGAAAGTTAGCTATGATGGGCATGGAGGCAGCTTCTTGATAATTTTAACGAATTCCACCCCATGCAATGAAATGTGGATTTAGGAAGTCTGGTCTCTTTGCATAGGTGAAGGGAGTTATTCCATCATCTAATGTTATTATCCCTCCTGCTGCTTCTAAAACGGCATGGGCAGCTGCCACATCCCATTCACAAGTAGGGCCAAATCGTGGGTATAAATCTGCAGAGCCTTCTGCGACGAGGCAGAATTTTAAGCTACTTCCGGCATTGATTGTTTCTTTTAAGATACGACCATTGAGGAATTTTTCTAATAACTCAGGATCGCCATGGCGTCTGCTTGCTACAATAGTAACCCCGTCTGATTGTTCTTCACGTACTGTAATATCTATTGGGATGTTTTCACCAATTTGTTTTTTTGCACCTTTACCGACGATGCCGGTATATAATGTTTTCCTTACAGGAACGAATACTGCCCCTAAAACTGGACGACAGTTGTCTATCAAGGCTATATTTACAGTGAATTCACCATTTCTATTTAAATATTCTTTAGTTCCATCAACTGGATCTACCAGCCAAAATGGAGCGTTATGTCTTATTTGTGGTGCATTCCCCTGAGACGCAGCCTCTTCCCCAACGACGGCGATGCCTGGTGTTAGTTTTTTAAGTGCTGGTGTAATGATGGCTTCGGCAAGTAAATCTGCCTGTGTTACAGGTGATTCATCTTTTTTCTGATAGGTTTCAAAATCAGTTTTATAAATTTCCATGACTTTTTTACCAGCTTCACGGATGATTTTCTCCACTTCTAACAGTAGCATTTCTGGGCTGGCGTATTTAGTCATTGGAAAACTCCTGTGAATAAACGGTCTGTTGTTATTTTAAAGGGATATCTTATAAATGGTATTGATAACTGTGACAAGTCTACCATCTTTATTATGGAGATAATTTTCTTTTCGTACATTATTATCAAATCTTGCTCTTCTTACCCATTTATGGCAGAAAATACATAACTTTTAATCTCAATAAATCCTTTGTTTGGAATAATTTTATGACAAGTTCTGGTTCTAAGGCATCTATTAAAAAAGCTGTCTTTCCAATTGCTGGTTTTGGTACGCGCATGTTGCCTGCAACTAAATCTATTCCCAAGGAAATGCTACCTGTTGTAGACAAACCGATCATTCAATATGCAGTAGAAGAGGCTATAGCAGCGGGTATTGAAGAAATAATTTTTGTTACGGGTCGAAATAAACAGGCTGTTGAAGATCATTTTGATATAGCTTACGAACTTTCTGATAGCTTAAGAAAAAAAGGAAAAACAGAGGCTTACGAATCTGTAAATAACTTTTTATTAGAACCCGGTAGAATTAAATATGTACGGCAAATGGAACCTTTAGGCTTAGGCCATGCCGTATTATGTGCAAAAGATATGATTGGTAATGAACCATTTGCAATTATTTCACCTGATGATTTAGTCCTTCATGCAGAGAATGCGCCTTGCATACAACAATTGATGGAGGCCGCCATTGATACAGGTGGAAATGTCGTCGGTGTCATGGATGTACCCAAAGAACATACGAATCGTTATGGAATTTTAGATACACCAAACCCCAGTGATGATCTTGCCATTATTGAGGGGTTAGTTGAAAAGCCTACTCCTGAAGATGCACCTAGTAGCCTATCGATCATTGGGCGTTATGTTCTTATGCCTGAAGTGTTTGATTGGTTAGAAAAACAAGCAGCAGATAAATCAGGCGAAATACAATTAACCGATGCCATGGCAAACCTAATTGGTCTACAGCCTTTTCATGGGCTTCGTTTTAAAGGTACACGATTTGATTGTGGAAATAAGCTTGGATGGTTAGAAGCCAATTTAGCTTTTGCTAGTGCTGATGCTAGCTTGTCTTGCGATATTGCGGCAATTTGCCAGAAATATACAAAATAAAAGAATACGTATTAAAATTCACATGAAGAAAGTAAGATTATGAAGATAACAATGATTGGTACTGGGTATGTAGGATTGGTCTCCGGTGCTTGTTTTTCTCAATTTGGCATTGATGTTACATGTGTGGATTTAGATCAAAATAAAATTGAGAATCTTAAAAAAGGAATTGTTCCAATTTATGAACCTGGCCTAGAGGCGATGGTTATAGATAATATGGAAGCAGGCCGTTTAAGTTTCACAACATCATTGAAAGAAGGCGTAAAGGGGGCTGATGCTGTCTTTATCGCTGTTGGTACACCTACAAGACATGGGGATGGTCATGCGGATTTATCTTATGTTTACGCAGCAGCCAAAGAAATAGCCCATGCGATTGATGGCTATACAGTTATTGTTGATAAATCTACTGTGCCAGTTGGGACAGCACGTGAAGTATATAATATTATTCGTTCAGAAAATCCATCTGCTGATTTCGATGTTGTCTCTAACCCAGAATTTTTACGCGAAGGGGCTGCTATAAAGGATTTTACCAAACCAGATCGCGTTGTATTGGGCGTTGAGAGTGATCGTGCAAAGGACGTTATGGCTCATATCTATCAACCATTATCTTCTAATGGTGTCGAGGTGATGATGACTGGTTTGGAAACAGCTGAACTTATCAAATATTCCGCTAACGCATTTCTAGCAGTAAAGATCTCTTTCATAAACGAAATAGCGGATCTATGTGAAAAGGTGGGGGCTGATGTTGAAAATGTAGCTCAAGGAATGGGTTTAGATTCGCGTATTGGTTCACGGTTTTTACAGGCTGGTCCCGGTTATGGCGGATCATGTTTTCCTAAAGACACCCTTGCACTTGTTCGTACTGCTGCTGAGGCAGGAACACCTATTCGCATTGTTGAAACTGTGGTTGATGTCAATGCTAATCGTAAAAAGGCCATGGCAGATAAAGTTGTATTGGCATGTGGTGGAAATGTAGATGGTAAGAATATTGCTGTATTAGGTGTAACATTCAAGGCTGAAACAGATGATATGCGTGACAGCCCGTCACTTGATATTATTCCTGCATTACAAAATCAGGGTGCTATCATTCATGCGTATGATCCTAAAGGGATGTCTGAAGCAGAAGAAATGTTACCAAATGTAAATTGGCAAGACGATACTTATTCCGCTTTAAAAGATGCTGATTGTGCTGTTATAATTACAGAATGGAATGAATTTCGTATGTTAGATTTAACGAAAGTAAAATCTGAAATGAAAAACTCAATTTTAGTAGACCTCCGTAACATGTATAATCCAGCGGTTATGGTACGTGAAGGTATTGATTATCATTGCGTCGGGCGTGGTTGATTGGCAAACTTCAGTTGTCAGTAGAAAATTAAATAAGGTAGGCAAGTGTTATGATAGTAGGTCATCGGTTTGATCGTACGATTTTACGAGAATATGATATTCGGGGTATCGTTGGTCGCAACTTATCATCGGCGGATGCGCTTGCTCTTGGACGTACATTAGGTACATTAGCTGCTTCTCGCAATGGGCAAGTCGCTGTTGTTGGTTATGATGGGCGCCATAGCTCAGCTGCGTTAGAGGAAGAACTTTGCCGCGGGTTAGCATCTACAGGCATGTATGTTTTGCGTGTTGGCCTCGTTCCCAGCCCGGGACTTTACTTTGCAAGTAATGTTTTGAAGGCTGATGTGGCTATCATGGTTACGGGCTCTCACAATCCATCAGAATATAATGGCTTTAAGATGTTGATGGGTAATAAACCTTTCTTTGGTGAGCAAATTCAAGAACTTCGTGATATGGCAATTAGAGGTATTTGGAGAGAAGGTCGTGGTGGGATTATGGATGTTGGGGCCATCATTTCTGGATATGTAACGAGAGTTGCAAAGGATTATACATCACGTAAAGGTTTAAAGGTTGTTTGGGATCCGGGTAATGGATCAGCAGGTCCCTCTACAATTGCGTTGGCACATGTTATTCCTGGGGAACATTATATTATAAATGAAGAGGTTGACGGAAGATTTCCAAACCATCATCCTGATCCAACAGTCGCAGAAAATTTAGTGCAATTACAAACTGCTGTCGCTGAAGAAGGCGCAGATATTGGTATTGCTTTTGATGGTGATGGGGATCGCATAGGGGTTGTCGATAGCCAAGGGCGTATTCTTTGGGGTGATCAGCTTTTAGCTATTTTGGCAAAGGATGTTCTTAGAAATGTCCCCGGTGGAGCTATCATTGCAGATGTTAAAGCAAGCCAAATGCTTTTTGAAGAAGTTGAACGTTTAGGCGGGAATCCGATTATGGCCCCGACGGGGCATTCTATCATTAAGTCTGAGATGACTAAGCATAATGCCCCTTTAGCTGGTGAAATGAGTGGCCATATTTTCTTTGCTGATAAATATTATGGCTATGATGATGCCCTCTACACGGCCGTAAGGTTGCTGAACTATCTCGTGACATCTGGTAAAACGATTGATCAGTTGCGTGACGAACTTCCTCAAGTGGTTAATACTCCAGAAATTAGAGTTGAAGTCGAAGAGATACGTAAATTTGATATTATTGATGAAATCAAATCAAGATTGTCTGAAACTGATGCCGATGTGAATGATATCGACGGCGTGCGCGTTAATGAGAATGGTGGTTGGTGGCTTATACGTGCTTCTAATACTCAAAATGCTTTAGTTGTACGATGTGAAGCTCCTGATGAATCCGCTCTTGAAGCGTTAAAGGTGCGAGTTCAAGATCAACTTAGTTTGTCAGAAGTTATTGTTACTCTTTAAAGTACTTACCTTAAAGAGGTTTCAAATTTAACCTATTTTAAGCTTTTTTGATTATTTGTTATGTTTGATCAAAATGCGGCGATATAGCCACATTAAAAGGATGCTGTGATGATAAAAGGGATCGTTTTCGATAAGGATGGAACATTAACTGATTTTCATAAAACTTGGATGCCTGGTATTCATCAAGTAGCTGAGCTATTTGCTCGTGGTGACGATGACCTTAAACACCGTTTGATGGTTGCTGGGGGGTGGGACCCAGTTACAAATAGAATTACATCTGGTTCTATTATTGGCGCAGGCGATCTGAACGATCTAATGGATTGCTATTTGGAAATTTTACCTCACTTAGCTGTGGGTAGAGATGATTTGCTTACTAAAGTAGATGCAATTTTTAGCCATTCTTGTTGTGAAGGTGTTGTTGAGGCTACTAATTTAAAAGAGTTATTTTCTAATTTACACGCCAGAGGTGTAACTATTGGTGTTGCGACGATGGATTCTGAAAATTCTGCCCATATGGTTTTCAAAAAACTAGGTGTAAGCGATTGCATTTCGTATGTTGCTGGTTATGACAGTGGATATGGGGTTAAGCCTTCCGCAGGCATGATTGAAGGGTTCTTATCTCATACAGGGCTAAAAGGCTCTGATATCCTTGTTGTTGGTGATAATTCTCACGACACTGAAATGGGCAAAAATGCAGGTGCCTTTAAGGTCGTCGGTGTTTTGACAGGAAACTCCCTTGAAGAAGATCTTACTGGGCATGCTGATTATATTCTAAAGCATGTAGGTGAGATTCCTGATTTATTAGATCAATTACAACAATCTTGATTTAGTTGGATAGGCGGGCAGGGCGTATCACCATAGGAACAATAGACACAACAATCTCCTGCAAGTGGCTTTAAAACGATTTTACAATTCGGACAGTCATAGAAAAACTGACAGGCATTTGTTGGCATAACATCGGTGCTTTTGTGGCTGCATTCAGGGCATGTTAGTGTAGATGTTGGTTTGAACTTTTCCATTTGAACTCCTTTTGTCTAAATATATGTATGGTGTTTTGAACCTTAGGCCTCTTCATCAATACGATATGGGCCTTGTTCAGATAATATTTCAATATTTTCATATACTTGTGCACGTTCGTGCTTTAAGAAATTTTCAATAGCTGGTTTAAATCCAGGATCGGCTATCCAATGGGCAGAATATGTTTTAACCGGCATGTAACCACGTTGTAATTTATGCTGACCTTGTGTGCCTGCTTCTACATGTGAAATTTTATTTTCTATTGCAAATTCAATAGCTTGGTAGTAGCAAACTTCAAAATGCAAAAATTTATAACGTTCCTCACACCCCCAGTTTCGCCCAAACAAACGGCTTGTACCGATTAGATTAATGGCGCCTGCTATGGCTTTATCATCTTGATCATAAGCCATAACCAGTAAGATTTTATCTTTCATTTCATGATGTATTTGATCAAAGAACTCTCGATTTAAGTAAGGAGCTCCCCATTTTCGATCATATGTATCTGTATAGAAACGATAAAAATCATCCCATGCTTCTTCAGTGATTTCTTCTGCGGCTAAACGTTTGAAGGTAAGGCCTGCCTCTAAAAGTTTTTTTCTTTCTTTACGAATGCTACGCCTTTTACGACTGGTAAGTTGTTGAAGGAAATGGGCAAAAGACTCATATTCTTCATTCTTCCAATGAAATTGCATATCGTTTCTAAGGAGGTACCCTATCTCTTGAAGAATTACGGCGTCTTCCTCAGGTAGAAAATTAATATGGATGGAGACTATTTTATATTTATCCGCAAGCTGTATCATTCCAGAGGCAAGGGCTTGTTTATATTTAATCGCATCAGGCCCATCAGGGACTAATAGCCGTTTACCAGAAACAGGGGTGAAGGGGACTGCAGATAAGAGTTTTGGATAATATTGTCCACCTGCACGTTCATACGCATCGGCCCACCCCCAATCGAATACATATTCACCATGGGAATGATTTTTTACATAAAGAGGGGCTACACCACATATGTTACCCATGCTATCCGTGAGTTTGATATGTTGTGGCATCCATCCTGTATCTGCAGAAACACAGTCTGTTTCTTCTAGCGCATGCAGAAAGTCATAGCTGATAAATGGATTATCTGGTCCGGCGCAATAATCCCAAGCCTCTTTACCAATATCTTCAATAGAACCATGGATAGAGATTTGTAATTGTTCTGTTTTGTCTGAACCATCAGGCATTATAAGTGGCACCATTAAGCTTTAATTAATCAGATATTTCAATGATAGCATCAATTTCAACAGCCACATTAAGAGGAAGAGATCCTGCCCCTAAGGCGATGCGGGTATGCTTCCCTTTATCCCCGAAAATATTACCCATCAAATCTGAAGCACCATTGATTACTTTTGGGTGATCAGCGAAATCTGTTAGGCAATTTACAAAACCACTTAACTTTACAATTCGTGTGATTTTATCAAGGTTTCCTGTGGCTTCTTTTGCTTGTGCAATGATATTTAATGCACAGGTTCTTGCCGCTTCTTGCCCTTCTTCGATGGAGAATTCTACACCTACTTTACCTTGATATTTTACTTCACCATTCCAAAAGGGAATTTGACCTGCAATGAAAAGAAGATTTCCACTTTGGTAATATTGAACATAAGATCCGGCAGGTTGTGGGGCCGAGGGAATTTCAAGCCCAAGTTCTTTAATTTTAGATTCAATTATTCCTGACATGTTTCTTCCTTCATTTTTTAATGTGTCTCAGATTTTGAAGATAGCCTATATCAAGTAGCTTTCAATATAAATTGCAGAGAAAAGGTATAATTTAGAGAACCGATGTTGTGAGCCTTATATTGCAAAAATGAAGACTCTTGTCATAATGGAACTCAAATAGATATTTGAACCTAAAAAGGCTCTATAAATGACGGTGCATTTCCCTGAAATTCTAACATTTCAAACAGCTGATGAAACGTGTGAGCCTCAATTGCCAATCATTTTTGATTCTCCCCATAGTGGCACTGATTACCCATTAGACTTTGATACCATTGTTTCTGAAGAAATTTTGAGAGGGATGGAGGATAGTTTTGTTGATGATTTATATGGTGATGCCGTATTTAAAGGGGCTTCATTATTAAAAGCCCATTTTCCACGTAGCTATATCGATCCAAACCGTTCAGATGATGATATCGATATCAATATGATTGATGGAAACTGGCCATTTCCTGCTTCACCTTCGGAAAAGTCATTTATGGGACACGGTCTTATCTGGCGTAGTTGTCCAGGTGAGCAGTTTATGTATGATCGTAAGCTTGGCATTTTAGAAGTGAAACAACGTATCGAAAAATATTGGCGTCCTTACCATCAATATCTTGAAAACGAAATTGAACGGCTTTTCTGTAAATATGGTTCCGTATGGCATATTGATTGCCATTCTATGCCTGCAAGTAGCAGCCCTTATATGCCTGGGGCAATAGGAAATGCCCGTGCTGATGTTGTTTTGGGGGATCGTAACGCAAGTAGCTGCAGTACAGAGTTTACGCATTTAATACGAGATTGGTTTGTCAGCAAAGGCTATAAAGTACGTATCAATAACCCTTATAAAGGCGCGGAACTTGTTCGAAGGTATGGCCAACCTGAATATGGTAGACATTCTATACAAATTGAATTGAACCGTGCCTTATATATGGATGAAAAAACGGTTCAGCCCAATAAGCATTATCCTAGCATGAAGTCAGATTTAAATGAAATCATTGATCATGTTGCTGAATATTCTAAACAAGAATTATATCGTGCGGCTGCGGAATAACTATTTTTTCGGAGCCGGTTGATCTCTTGTATAAACCCAATTGTTTTCGTCAGAAAGTTCTGATTGGTAGCAGTAGCCACCTCCATTGAAATCTTTTAAACTTTCTGCCGCCTCAATACGGTTTTCAATGATAAAACGGGCCATCATACCACGGGCGCGTTTCGCAAACATCCCTAAGGTTTTAGCCTGACCAGCCTTGATTTCTTTGAATACAGGCGTGATGATTTTTGGCTTTAGGGCAGATTTCTTAACGGCTTTAAAATATTCATTAGAGGCACAATTGATAATGGTTGGATCTTTCTGATCTGCTGTGATTTTATTTAACGCTTTTGAGAGAGTTTCGCCCCAAAAATCATAAAGGTCTGATCCTCTTTCATTTTCAAAATTAGTTCCCATTTCAAGTCGGTATGCTTGCATCAAATCTAAGGGGCGTAACATTCCATAAAGACCAGATAGAATTCTTAAATGATCCTGTGCATAAATAAGGTCTTCTTCACTAAGAGAGGATGCATCCAACCCAACATAGGTATCACCAGCAAAAGCGAGGGCTGATTGTTTGGAGTTACCTAGGTGAAAGGGCGTTTCAAAAGCTTTAAATCGTGCCACATTTAAGTCGGCAAGAGTTGCACTGATTTTCATCATTCGTGACAGATCAGAAGCCTTAAAGGTCTTGGCCTTCTTTATAAGTTTTTGACTATCGGAAAGGAAATCTGGCTGGCTATGAGTATCAAAGGGCAAATTCTCATCCATGTTGAGTTTTTTTGCAGGTGAAATGACAACCAGCATAGTTCTTTCCTTTCAAGAGAGAATCCGTTTCAGTATATATTCAATTAGATATGCGATTCCTTTTAAAGAATCCAAGTATTATAGGTCAAATCAAGATTTTATTTAAGGGGAAACTTATGTCATTAAACGTTTATGGTTTAAAAAATTGTGATACCTGCCGTAAGGCAAGGAAATGGTTAGATGCAAACGATAAAGTCCACGTTTTTAAGGACCTTAGGTCCGATGGATTTGATGTCGTTGATTTACAAAGATGGCTTGATGTTGCTGGTTGGGAAATATTGCTCAACAAACGCGGCACAACGTGGAGGGGCTTGGATGATACTGTTAAAGAAAACGTGAATGCAGATAATATTGCAAACCTTTTGATAGAGCATCCGGCCTTAATGAAACGTCCCATATTTGATTTTGGCGACAAAATCATCGTTGGCTTCACTGCTAAGCAACAAGCTGAATTATAAAAGGTTTGGAATGGAGTAGTGCTCTGGTTATAGAGCAACTATTCCTTCCGCATGAATTTTTTCAAAGCGTTTTTTGCCATCACTTGGTGCTTGTTGTTCTTCTGAAACAATTTGTGATGTTTCACCTGCCAAAACAGTGGGAAGAACTACTGCACGTACAAGCATACTTGGTTCTTTTGCATGGGCTTCAATATCAAATGCTTCACCACCATTTATGAACCAACCTGATTGTGGCTTCATTTGGTTAACATCGGTTCCATGAAGGGTTTGGAACCCTCCTTGCATGCATACAGCGATGGAAGGACCAAATAAGCGCATCTGTTCGATCTCATCCGCAGGTGGCATACCAAGGCTTTCACAACGAAATAGAATATCTTCGCCTTCTTCGAAACCAATTGTCTGTTCATTTATAAGGCGTGAAGTAACACCCATTGGATCTAATTCAGGCTGTTGATCATCTTCGAACAATTCCCAACGCCAGAGTAATGCACCGTCATGACCGGTGTTGATGTAGGTGTTTCCATGGGAAAGTTCAGCTTGATGGATAGAAATAGCGCGACCATCACCAAGACCTACAGATCCTTGAAGACAAAAAATCAAGCGGCTTGAGCCAGGTGTCATGATTTCCATGGATCCACCGGGACTGATACGATCTTCATAAAGAGCAAAGCGTAATAATAGCATCAAAAAATCTTTCCATTTAAAGCAAGAAAGGCGGGTTTAAAGGATTTTTACCAAACTATCAATAAAAAGGGCCCGCAAATTTGCAGGCCCTTAAAATAATTATGTCTGAATAGGCTTAGATATCGCCCATGCAAAGATATTTATCTTCCATATATTCATCCAAACCTTGGTGTCCGCCTTCACGACCGATACCAGATTCTTTAACACCACCAAATGGTACTGTTTCAGCAGAAATGATACCTGTATTGATACCAACCATACCATAATCAAGTCCTTCACCCACACGCCAAACACGTCCGATGTCACGGCTGTAGAAGTATGAAGCAAGGCCAAATGGTGTATCATTTGCTATACGAATTGCATCTTCTTCAGTTTTGAATTTATAAAGTGCTGCTACTGGACCAAAGATTTCGAAGTTTGCAATGTCCATATCTAGGCTGACATTAGTCAAAACAGATGGTGTGTAGAAATTTCCACCCAATGTATGTGGATCACCACCAAGTAATGCTATTGCGCCTGCTGCTTTCGCTGATGAAACAAGTCCGTCAATTTTTGAAATCGCAGCATCGTTAATAACAGGGCCCATTGTCACGCCAGCTTCGAGACCATGACCGACTTTGAATTCTGCAACAGCCTTAGCAAGTTTCTCTGAGAATTTCTCAAAAATGCTTTCTTGTACAAGAATACGGTTCGCACAAACGCATGTTTGACCAGCATTACGGAATTTAGAAGCCATTGCACCAAGTACAGCAGCATCAAGGTCTGCATCATCAAATACGATGAATGGAGCATTGCCGCCTAATTCAAGGCTTACTTTCTTCACTGTGGCTGCAGCTTGGCTCATCAAAAGTTTACCAACGGGCGTAGAACCTGTGAAGCTTACTTTCTTAACGATTGGGTTGCTTGTTAATTCCCCACCAATGGCCGCTGAATCATCACGATCACCAGGAACAATAGATAAAACGCCAGCAGGCATGCCTGCACGTTCTGCCAAGACAGCTAAAGCTAAGGCGGTTAGCGGTGTTGCCTCAGCTGGTTTAACAACTTGTGGGCAACCAGCAGCAATAGACGGGGACGCCTTACGTGTGATCATTGCAGCAGGGAAGTTCCATGGGTTAATACCCGCGGTAACACCAATACCTTGTTTAATTGTTACAAGACGTTGTCCGTTGTTATGCGTGGGAATTGTATCACCATAAGTACGCTTTGCTTCTTCTGCAAACCATTCAATGAATGAAGCAGCATAGGCTACTTCACCTAAAGATTCTGCTAAGGGCTTACCACATTCCATGGTCATGATTTTTGCAATGTCGTCTTTGTTTTCCAACATTAAATTGAACCAAGTGCGTAAAATCGCGCCACGTTCTTTGGCTGTTTTTGCACGCCAAGCAGGCATTGCTTTTTCTGCAGCTTCGATTGCACGGCGCGTTTCAGAGGCGCCACATTTTGCAACATCAGCAATTTTTTCACCATTAGCTGGATCATAAACTGCGAAAGTTGTGTTGTTATCTGAAGAAACCCATTGGCCATCTATGTAGGCATTGGTTTGGAATAAGCTCATATCATTTAACTGCATGGAAAAACCCTCTATCTCTATTTATAAAATGTGCTTTATTAAGGCTAAAGCGAAACTAAAAAAGAAACTCATTCGATATAAAAATCGTTATAACAAGGACTAAAACCATATAGAAATCTTTGCAACAGGTTATTTGGAAAGATTGTTTGGATATTTAATCTTAAAAGGGCTTTTCTTGATGAATGGTTGCTATTTAATTGCCAACATAAAAAGCCTTTTAAAAGAAAGTAGCGTTACACCATTCTCTTGTTTGGGATAGGCGGATTGAATGAGATCACGATAGCACTGTTCAAATATGTTAGCGTCTTTCATCGGTAGAGCTGAGAGAAAGGGGCGTAGATAGCTACCCTTGGTCCAATCGGCCACGGGATTATCGCCTTCTAATGTTTGTAGGTAATCAGTTTCCCATATCTCAATATGTTTAACTAAGGGGGATAGAATGTCGTAATATTTACTTGCTGAAGCAACAGGTGAAGGGGTGAATAAATGTTCTAACTGGCCCAACATTTTCGTTTCAACTGCCGCGTCATAAACATATCGATGAGTAGGGCGATTATAATTATTTGGCATTTGAACCGCCAAAACACCCTCTTCAGCTAAGACCGCTATTAATTTTGGGAATAATAAATGGTGGTCTGGTAACCATTGTAAGCATGCATTTGAAAATAGTAGGTCTAAAGGGGATTTTAGAGATAAATTATCAGCAGATTGATTTTCCCAGTTTAATTCTGGGAAAGATTTTTTTGCTTTTGTTAGCATTTCTTGGGAACTATCATATCCTTTAACCAATGCTGTGGGCCATTTTTGTTTCAATATTTGTGTCACATTGCCCGGACCGCATCCAATATCTGCTATCTGTTTAGGATTGATACTTGGAATTTTTGAAATTAGATCAAGTGCGGGTTGCAATCTAGGGCGATCAAAGGATAGATATGCTTCTGGGTCCCACTTCATAATTGGTACTCTCTAAGTTTCAAATTTTAAGGTCAAAATGATGATAAGCGATAAAGAGCAGGCAGAGCAACTTGCAGCAAGTGCATTAAGTTGGATCGCACAAGACCCAGATCGTCTAGGTCGTTTTCTCGCAATGTGTGGCGTGGGGCCTGCTGAAATACGTGAACGCGTAAGTGACCCAAGTTTTATGGGTGGTGTATTAGATTTCCTTTTAAATCATGAACCTGATCTTATTGAGTTTGCTGAATGGGCAGGTGTTGAGCCTTCTTTCCCAATGCAAATACGCCAGGCATTGCCTGGCGGCGAAATGCATCATTAGAAC
>CBFCZA010000027.1:0-14026 GCA_965602285.1 uncultured Curvivirga sp.
CCCCTTAAACCCAATAAAATTTTTTTATCTATAAATTGAGTAGATCAAAAAATATTCGCGTTCAAATTATTTATTTGTGGCACACAGCAATTTAAATTCCATACTGCTCTTTATAGGCATGAAGGCGCTTTAGGTCTTCGGCGAGGTCGGTGCGTTTTTCTAAATAGACCAACACATCAGAAAACGAGATGATAGAATGTACTTTAGTGTTGAAGTTTTTTTCAACTTCTTGCACAGCAGATAAATCACCCGCGCCTTTTTCTTGGCGGTCCAAGGCGATTAAAATAGAGCCTAATTCGGCACCATTATCTGCGATCATGCCCGCGGCTTCTTTAATCGCAGTGCCCGCAGTGATCACATCATCCACCAACAAACATTTACCTTGGAGAGGTGCGCCAACAATAGTGCCGCCTTCGCCGTGGGCTTTTGCTTCCTTACGGTTATAGCAATAGTTTTTATCCCAACCATATTGATCATAAAGGGCAGCAGCAGTCACCGCAGCAATCGGAATACCTTTATAGGCAGTGCCAAACATCACATCAAAATCAAGGCCATGCTCTTTGATCACTTCGCCATAGAAACGACCGATAAAGGCCATGTCTTTGCCCGAATGGAATTTCCCGAAATTAAAGAAAAACGGGCTTACACGGCCAGACTTCAAGGTAAATTCCCCAAACTGCAAAACGTCACGGGACATGGCCAGCTCAATAAAATCACGTTTATAATCTTGCATCGGGTAACCTCCAAAAGGATTTATATATTATAGGAACAGCTGTCTTTTTAAATATTCGCCCCAATTATGCAAGAGTTTCCTTGCACTACCTAAAATTAACACCTATATAAACTGTTAATTAATTTAATTACATTTAATTTATGTTTTAATTGAAAGTAAATGTCGTTCCTTTAGTTTTAACTTGAAGTTTCAAGCCAAAAATATTAGATAAGACGCATCCAGAAACAAGCCATTCGCGGCGCTTATACCGTAACAAAGCTCGTTTTAAGAAATTTTTACACAATTAACATAAGTTGGGAAAGAAATTGGAAGCCATTATGCCTCTTGATCAAGCAACCTTGCCTAAATCCGTTACGGCGGAAACTGTGTTAAATGTAAAACATTGGACTGATAGCCTATTTTCTTTTTCCATTACACGCCCTGCAGCTTTTAGGTTTCGCTCTGGTGAATTCATCATGATCGGCCTCATGGTTGATGGAAAACCATTGTTGCGTGCCTATTCTATTGCCAGCCCAAGTTGGGATGAAAAACTGGATTTCTTTTCCATCAAAGTACAAGACGGGCCATTAACATCGCGCCTGCAAGGCATCAAAGAAGGCGACCAAATTCTATTAGGTAAAAAGCCTGTTGGAACATTGGTCAATGACGCCCTAATCCCAGGAAAGCGTGTTTACATGCTATCAACAGGTACAGGCATCGCGCCATTTGCAAGCCTGATCCGCGACCCAGAAACATATGACAAATATGAAAAAGTTATTTTGACTCATACCTGTCGCACTGTTTCAGAACTTGAATATGGCCAGCAACTGGTCAAAGATACAATGAATGATCCGTTGATTGGTGAATTAGCACAAGAAAAACTCGTTCATTACACCAGTGTCACCCGCGAAGACTACCCCGTTAAAGGGCGCATCACCGAATTGGTTGAATCTGGTAAAATCTTTGAAGACCTAGGCGTTCCTGCCTTTAACCATGAAGATGACCGCATCATGATTTGCGGGTCTACCGCCATGTTAAAATCGTGCAAAGAAATGTCAGAAGCCCATGGCTTTACCGAAGGTTCAAATGCAGCCCCTTCAGAGTTTGTAGTAGAAAAAGCTTTTGCTGATTAAGCTTAGATGGTGATTAAAAAGGCGGCTGGGATATCATCCTGAGCCGCCTTTTTTGTGAAATTTTAAATCTATCTGAGCAAACCTATGGCTTGATATAAGACCAACCTTGGCTTTGTAATTCCATAAGACGAACAACACCTGCTGGCACTAATCTCGTTTCATCTAAAAGCACCACCTCTTTACCAGCCTTTTCAGACATTTTCCGATGTGTATTTCCACATGCTGAAAAAGTGAGGTTGTCCATGCCCAGACCCATGGTCGCAATTCTTTCTTTCACAGGAGACTTCGCGGCATGATACATCATCAAGCCCGGACCATAAGCCACGATCTCAATCTCCACGCTTTCCCCTTTTGCTTTAAAATATGCATCAACGTTTGATGCATTATTAAGGGCCATATTCATGCTTGCGGGATCATTTTGGTTCACTTGGAAAGCCACTTTATGCATGGCATCGCTAGCTGAAGCGACACTTACTATCGCCATAAAAATAAAAGCCATCATATAGATTGGCGCAAATAAATATTTCATTTCAAAATCCATCCTCTATTTATATTAATAATTTCGCATAAACATATGCGATTGTTTATATATGAGAACTATATCCCAATGATTGCAAAAAGGAAGATTTAATTAGGTTTGAACAAACATCGTTTCAAACAAGGAGACCACCTTCTCTACCGTGCTGCGCTTAACATGGCGGCGGTCGTCTTCCCATGGATCATCAATACAACTTGTAACCAATTCATAACTGGGGAAGTAAAATACATCCTCATTATCGCGAACAACTTGATCCACAGCGAGGCGTAAAGTTGCCTTTGATAGGCTATTTGCCTCCACCACATGCATTTCATCACCACGGGTCGTTGCAAGAAATGGCACGGGAGAGACACTAATGATAAATTTTATTGTAGGGTTATGTTGGCGAACAATATCAATGAAACGCTGTAGTGCTTCAATGTTATCTTGAAGGGATAAAACCTTAGGTCGACAAAGTGCACGCAAAGATTCACTGCGCGGGTTCCGTGATAAGATCGAACCATCCTCCACATATTCCCAACATTCGCTCAACCCCGGTGTAATGACAAAGACTTCGCAGGTTTCAAATGCTTTTCGAACAGCTGCAAGATGAAGAGCGTAATCATGTTCAAATGCATCAGGGTCAGAAAAGAATATACCTTCACGATAAGGGTCTAAATATAAATCTTGATGTGCATTATTTTGATCCAACGCTAACATCTTTTTAAAAGTCCGCACCCCAAAAGCACGTTCAGCCAATTGAGTAAAACTTGGTAAATTAAACAGAATTCCCCAATTGGCAGAAGAAGGGGACATATCAGGGTTAGTTTGAACATTTGCATTCACCACCCCATTTTCCCCATCAGCCAAAGGCTCCGTGACGATATAGTTAAATCCCTTTTCTTGCATGGCGTAGGAAAATTCCTCAGCAAAGCAACTGCCCGCAGCCCCAATCGCCGTATCTTTATCCATGATCGGAGTTTTCTGGGTGAAAGGTAAAACTTCGCCCGCTTTAAAATCATCACCGTGAGGCCAAAACACTCCATCTGGATTGGGTTTTGAATGCTTACTGTAAACAGCATTACGTTTTTCTGCATCATGAGTGAAGTTAGTTAACGTCTCGATACAATCTTTCCGTGTTCGTTTCAGGGATACAAACACATCATCTGGGGCCTGATTTAAAAACAGAGTTATATATTCTATTAGGTTACCAAGGCCGGTCATTCTTTCAAAATATGGGGAGAGTGCCTGCACTAAGATGGCTTCAACTTTGGCATCATTAAAGGCAATATGAGCCACATGGCGAAATTCAACTTCACCAAAGGTTGCGTTACTTTCGCCCCAAATTGGAATCCCTGACATATCTATACTTTCCTAAAACATAAGAAATAATTGAATTCTATATGGTTTAGGATTGTATCAACTATTCAACTTTACGCCACACAAGAAACGCAAACACCAAAAAAGAAAGCAATGTTAATATGGATGCGATTCCCAGAATTGGGTCCGCCACAGCGCTATTCTCGCCACCTTCCATTTTAACAAATAAACCAGATGCAATGCCCAGCAATCCAACCTGATGTACATAGAAATGTATTTTTGCCAATCCGCCTTCTGATAAAGCGGGCCACATTTTATAGACCAATGCAAAAATGCCCATGGATGCCCACCCTAAAAGCATCATATGGGCATGGGTTGGCCCCTGCGTATGATCTTCAGATGAAGCCATAAAAATACCTAGTGTCATCCCTAATGCCCCATAAAGAACGGCCATTCTGATAAACCATTTTGAAACAGACATAATAAAACCCCTCAATTAAAATTATCTAATTTCAAAAAAACATACCACACTAACTATTAATATGTTGATATTTTTCAAATTGAGAGAGAATCAGTTCTAGACGACCTTCAAAGTTCGGTGGGGCCGCCGCATCTAAAAGGGGCGTGCCCAATGGTTCAAATGATTTATTTTGAAACTCTAAAGAAAGGCTCATCCGCGGAATCTCTGACTTTCCAGTTGCGGTGGCACTCCAATGGTATGCCTCTTGTGTCCATCCCATAACCGCCCCTGATTGCGCAGGAAGAGCGACCGCATCATGTAAATTTATATCCTCTATTGAAGAAATCGGGGGCCCATATGATTTTTCAATTGTCTTGGGCAAGACCATCATACAACCATTATCCAATGTAGCCTCGCTCAAGGGCACCCATAAAGAAAGGCTCATTAAAATGATATTATCTTCATCAATAGAGAAGCAGGTTTGGGCCTGACAATCTTGATGAGGTGGCCAGCCTACAGACCCTTTTTCTGTATCTAAATGCCATGCCCAAAAGTTTGGTAATAAGGCAAAATCATCCCCTAAAAAACGAGATATCAATTTTGAAAGAGCAGCAAAAACAAACCAAGATTCATCATATAGATAAATATAAACTGGCGGATGACCTGCTTGTTTAAGCCTCTCCATTCCATGGCGAAGCCTATTGATCAATTCAAGGTTCAATACGGGAGGTAAAGTGAAATAACCTTCACGGTTCAAATGGTCAGAAGCACCCTTTAATGCATGCTCATCTAAAATAGCAGCCAGATCTTCCCCATATGCAGCCCCAATCGTCAGCTCTGGATTAAGTTGGCGCCAATAATCTAAGTTCATCTGATCTGGGTTGGGTTTCATCAATAGCTCCTATCTTCGCTATATACAAATTCCATCCTTCCCTGTCACGGAATTTACTATAATATCCGCCTAACAGGAAATTTGAGGGAAAAATTTATGCGTAGCACCAAAACAATCCACGTCATCAGTTGTCATGCAGAAGGTGAAGTCGGCGATGTTATTGTTGGTGGCGTAGCCCCACCTCCTGGGGATAGTTTATGGGAACAACGCAAATGGATTGAACAAGATCAAACCTTGCGCAATTTCATGCTAAATGAACCACGCGGTGGCGTTTTTCGGCATGTAAATTTATTAGTACCCCCTAAAAATCCAAAGGCGGATATGGGTTTTATCATCATGGAACCTGAACATACCCCGCCCATGTCTGGATCAAACTCTATGTGTGTTGCGACGGTATTATTAGATTCCGGTATTTTACCCATGAAGGAACCACTGACGGAAATAACACTTGAAGCCCCCGGTGGTCTCGTAGAAATCGAAGCCAAATGTGCAAATGGAAAAGCGGAAGAAATTACAGTTCAAAATGTTCCTTCCTTTGCTACCAAACTAGATCAAACCATAGAAGTTGAAGGGGTTGGTAGCTTACAAGTGCATACGGCCTACGGCGGGGATAGTTTCGTCATGGCAAATGCAATGGAGTTAGGTTTTTCTCTAAACCAAGATGAAGCCAAAGACTTAGCCGCAGTGGGTGCAAAAATCACCAAAGCAGCCAATGAACAATTAGGTTTCACCCACCCAGCTAATCCCGAATGGAATCATATTTCCTTTTGCCAGATCGCAGGCCCCTTGATGAAAGAGGAAGATACTGGTTATTGGTCCATGCGTAATACCGTCGTGATTGACCCGGGGAAATTAGATCGCTCTCCCACAGGGACAGGGGTTTGTGCGCGGATGGCTGTATTGCACGCCCAAGGACATATGAAACTGGGTGAAAATCTGGTCATGAAATCCATCATCGATTCCACTTTCACCGGTAAAATAGCAAATATTTGCGATGTGAATGGACACCCTGCAATCATCCCAAAAGTTTCTGGGCGCGCATGGATCACAGGTACACATCAACATATGTTAGATCCTGAAGACCCATGGCCGCAAGGGTACCGCCTAAGCGACACATGGCCCTTAAAGGAATGACCTAGATTTCAGTTGAGTTATTTTGCACAGACTTGAAATATTTCTTACGTAATCGGGTTTTACGAAGTTCTCCCGCTTGATCAAGGATAGGGTAGGCCACCGCAGTTAAATGTGAATTGATACGTTTTAAATCGCGTATCACATCCAAATGAAGACTAGATGTTTCTAATGTTTCGGGCTTCCCTGCCTGAAATCTAGCATAATGACTACTAGATGCTTCATGCTCCATTTGACGGAAGGCTTCTTTTTCCACCAGCAAGCGACGTGCCATAGGTTTTTCTTGCGACATAAACACACCCATCGCCAAGCGTAGGTTATCGTGAACACGCTGATGGATAGCCGATAATTCCGCAAGACCTTCATCGGAGAAATTCATTTTCTTATCAAGTAATTTGGAAGCGGTTAAAAGAAGGTTCTTATCTATAATATCGCCGATATGTTCTAGATTCGCACAAAAGGCCATCACATCGCCACAACGTTGGCTTTCTTCTTCATCAAGCTCTTCTTTACGAATTTTCGTTACGTAAACCTTCACGGCCTCATATAGCTTATCAACCAATTCATTGCCTTGGGCAATTTTCTGAATACGCGACCGATCCCCTTCCCGCAGCATTTCAATGGATTGCTTTAGCATATTATCCAACTCGTCCCCCATGCGAAGGACTTCACGTGCCGCATTATTTAATCCTAAAGTAGGATCCACAGGAAGGGACATGTCCAAATAACGAACAACCTTATCTTCATCTGCGATTTCAGGATCCTTAATCATTTTGGTCAAAAGGCCATTCATGAATCCCGTAAAGGAAATAAATCCAATCGCCAAAGCGACATTAAATAAGGTATGTAGATTAACCAACATACGAACGGGATCAGGATCAAAATCCACCAAGATCATCTGAAGCTTTCCAAGAAGCGGAAAGGCAATCAAGCAGCCTATTAATTTAAAAAAGCCATTGCCAATAGCAACACGACGTCCCATGGAAGAACTATTCATTGTTGCCATTATAGGCGGCAATGCCCCCCCTAAATTCGCACCTAACACCAAAACCATAGCCAATTCCATTGGAATAGCCCCACTGCCTGTCATGGAACAAATCAATAAGACAATAGCCAGACTGGAATGGGCAGCCCATGTTAAAAGTGCTGCTAGCAATATCGCGATTAAAGGCTCCCCATCCAAAGCGGAAATCATTGTCAGCAACGTTTCTGAAGATCGAAGCGGTTCTGATATGCCAACAATATATTTCAAGGCTAATAAGATAAGACCTAAACCTATAGCCATACGCCCAAGGTTTGCCCCTTTATGTCCCTTGCTTGCAGAATGAATGATGAAACCAATAACCAACAATACAGGGGAAAGCCAAGAAATATCGAGACTAAAAACTTGCGCAACGATACTGGTCCCCACATCAGCCCCAAGCATAATTGCAAGGGCAACAGGTAAGGTAACAATACCACGACTGGCAAAGTCAGCAGTCATCAAGCAAGTCGCGGTGCTACTTTGCAAAATAGCCGTCACTCCTAATCCAGCAGTGAAAGCTGCGAATCGATTTGAAAGCCATTCCCCCAAAAATTGACGCAAATTACTACCATAGGCCCGTTGCACACCAGTGCGCACCATACGCATCCCCCAAAGCAGGAGGACAATCGCGCCTAATAGTTGAATTAAGACCATCGTTACTGACATAATTTTTCCTTGTTAATTTTTTATATAATTATTCGGTAACTGTTTTTGTAGAGGCTAAAGCATAATTATTATCAAGCGGTTCAGGTAGATCGGAAAAATCATCCTCAGGCTCTTCATCCACATTTAATTCAGCAGCCCCTTCAATAAGGCGTACATTCACATTTTTCTTAGCTAGGCTTTTTCTTAAAGCTTTAGCGGGTGGTTTATCACTAAATAGGACATCAACATCATCGAAATCAAACAGTCGTATAGGTGCGCGTTTATTATATTTTGTCGCATCCGCACAAACCAAAGTCACCTCTGCCTGCTTTGCCACTTTGCTATATAATTCAGCCTCACATAAATGATGCGTCAAGAAACCATGATCATGATGGATAGCTGCGGTGGATAACACCGCCTTATTTATACAATAGCGATCGATAAAATCTATTGCTTCAGGGCCAAACAGTCCCCCATCATGGGCTCGAACTTCGCCCCCCGTCATATATGTTTTAAACCCATTATGGTCGAACATGATATTCGCAATAACAACGGAATTAGTAACAATCGTAAGGTCACGATGATCTTTAAGCGCATGAGCAACAAATGCGGTCGTCGTACCAATATCTAAGAAAACCACATCACCATTGTTGATAGCCCCTGCTGCCAAGGTTGCGACAGCTTCTTTCATGTCGCGATTCTCTAAATAGCGTTCTTCGAAGCTTGGTTCGCTACTGTAGTTTCGCAATGACGCACTTCCGTGATGCTTTTCAATAAGTCCTTCTTTAGATAGGCGCTTTAAATCCCGTCTAATTGTCTCCTCAGACACATCCAATACAACCGCAAGATCAGCAATCGTGCGGTGCCCTGTTAAGCGTAATTCTTTTAAAATATCCGATAAGCGTCTTTTCATAACGTCCCTACTTCACTTTTGATTTCCACAAAAAACCACAAAAAGTCACAATTATCAAATTAATTTGTGATTTTTTTAGAATTTTATTTGATTTATACTAGACGCATGTGGTTTTTATAATGTAGTCTCCTCTGACATAAAG
The DNA here is from genome assembly GCA_965602285.1 of uncultured Curvivirga sp. Lineage (GTDB taxonomy): Bacteria > Pseudomonadota > Alphaproteobacteria > UBA8366 > Aestuariispiraceae > Curvivirga. The sequence goes on from CBFCZA010000027.1 coordinate 8,890, forward strand.
GCTCCCGAGAAGAGTCAATATATAGAATACTAACAAAAACAATAAGTTACTAATAAAGGGCATGTAAATGCATCTCTGCATTGTTTTTTTCAGAACATGTTTCATTATCGGTTCAGAAAAATTATTTTGCATAAAATGTTAAATGTCACAAAAAAGTAACTTTAAGTTCATTTATAAGTAACCAACATTGGCTAGAAAAAAGCCGAGAAATGAACTTAATCCTAAACAACCGTACGAACATAAGTAGTTCTAAACTAACGTAGCTCTAAACTAACAGGGAAAAATAGAATGAAATTCACAAATATCCTTAAAGGTGCAATCGTCACCACCGCTGTTGCAACCATGGCAACATCCGCATTGGCAAAAGATGTTTTAACAGTTTACACAGCTGTAGAAGCAGAAGATCTTAAAAAATATCAAAAAGCTTTTGAAAAAGATAATCCAGATATCAAAATCAAATGGGTTCGCGATTCTACAGGCATCGTGACTGCTAAATTACTAGCAGAAAAAGAAAATCCAAAAGCAGACGTCGTATGGGGCCTTGCGGCAACATCTTTAATGCTGTTGAAATCAGAAGGCATGCTAGAAGCATACAAACCAGTTGGTGTAGAAAAGCTTGATCCAAAATTCGTAGATCCAGATGCAACACCATCTTGGACAGGTATGGATGCATGGATTGCAGCTGTTTGTGTAAACACAGTTGAGCAAGCGAAGCATGGCTTTGCAACACCAACAAGCTGGAAAGACCTAACCAAGCCTGAATATAAAGGCCATGTGGTTATGCCTAACCCTAATTCTTCTGGTACAGGCTTCTTGGACGTTTCATCTTGGTTACAAATCTTCGGTGAAGATGGTGGTTGGGAATTCATGGACGGCTTGCATGACAACATTGCATGGTACACTCATTCTGGATCAAAACCATGTAAGCAAGCTGCATCTGGCGAAACACCAATTGGTATCAGCTTCGCATTCCGTGGTGCGAAATCAAAAGGCAAAGGTGCGCCTCTTGAAATCATCTTACCAAGCGAAGGCGTTGGTTGGGATATGGAAGCAACAGCGATTGTTAAAGGCACGAAGAACTTAGCTGCGGCACAAAAGCTTGTTGATTTCACTGTAACTAAAGGTGCAAACGAAATGTATAACAGTGGTTATGCGGTTGTTGCTTATCCTGGCGTTGCTAAACCAGTGAAACATTTCCCAGCAGGTATTGGCGAAGCTATGATCGACAATAACTTTGAATGGGCAGCTGTTAATCGCAAAGCTATTCTTTCTAAATGGCAAGAGCGTTACGATTCTAAGTCAGAAGCAAAATAAGAATACTTCAGATTTAATTTGATTATGCTACTATGTAGTTAGGCCCGAGACACCAAACAGTGTCTCGGGTCCTTCATTGAAAAACTACTATTAGTTCACATTATGGAACTGATAACTGATACAACTAACCGATAACCATGCCAGCAGTTTACTAGGCGGAGAGCATAAAATGTCAGAAAACTCTTATCTGAAAATAAACAATATAATAAAAAAATTCGGAAACTTCACTGCCCTGAATGATGTATCAATGGTCGTGAACGAAGGAGAGTTCGTTTGTTTCTTAGGCCCATCTGGCTGTGGTAAAACAACCTTACTTCGTGCAATCGCTGGGTTAGACATACAAACCCATGGGCATATTGAACAAAACGGTAAAGACATATCTAACTTACCACCATCAGAACGTGATTTTGGTATTGTTTTTCAATCTTACGCCCTATTCCCAAACATGACGATTAGCAAAAATATTGCTTACGGGTTGGAAAATCGAAAATTACCAGCTGCAGAAATCAAAGCACGGGTAGATGAGTTGCTTAATACTGTTGGCCTCATGGACCAAATTGATAAATATCCGGCACAGCTTTCTGGGGGGCAACAACAACGCGTTGCATTGGCACGTGCCATTGCGACCAACCCCGGCCTATTGCTTCTGGATGAACCATTATCTGCACTTGATGCGCGCGTACGCGTACATTTACGCCATGAAATAAAGCAGCTTCAATCTAAATTAGGCATCACGACCATCATGGTAACACATGACCAAGAAGAAGCCCTTACAATGGCTGATCGTATAGTGGTCATGAATAATGGGGTAATTGAACAGATCGGTACACCGATGGAAATTTATCGTACGCCCGCAACTGCATTTGTTGCAGACTTTATTGGCACAATGAATTTCGTGAAAGGAACAGTTACATCTGATGGGCATGTTTCCCTTGGTGGTAACGATATCAAATGTGACACGACCTCTTATAAAACGGGAGACACGGTTCGCGTTTCTATTCGCCCAGAAGATATTGTTGCCATTGAAGATGACAAATATGACGATAATGGCATCAAAGTCGAAATTAAGGATATGGAATTCCTTGGTTCATTCTTTAGAACGGAACTATCTGGTGGCCCACTTGGCGACAGCACAGTCGAAGCTGATTTCTCTATTAACTTATCGCGTCGAATTGACTTACAGATCGGACATAAAATTGATGTTCGTTTACCAATCGATCATATTTCACTCTTTCCAGTAGAGGGTTAATCATGAGCGATATAACAACAGATACAACCCCTAATTCACCACCGATCGTGAAGCCAAAAATGAGTCGTGATGACTGGATCATGCGTGCGTGTATGATCGCAATTGGTATTTTTCTATTCTTTGCTATTTTACTACCGCTTTACACCATGCTTTCAAAATCTTTTGAAGACAGTGACGGTATTTTTATCGGCTTAGCAAACTATGGTGAATTTTTTAGCACTCCATCGCTATTTTATTCTATTTTTAATAGTTTCCAAATTGCCGTTATAGCTTCGGTTATCGTTTTGTTAGTTTCCTTCATGTATGCCTATGCCCTTACGCGCACATGTATGCCCTTCAAATGGTTCTTCAAAATCGTAGCTTTAATTCCTTTGTTAACGCCGTCCCTTTTATCGGGAATTTCTTTGGTTTACTGGTTTGGAAATCAAGGTGTCGCAAAAGATCTTTTAATGGGCGAATCTATTTATGGCCCCATTGGGATCGTAATCGGGTCTAGTTATTGGGTTTTCCCACATGCATTGATGATAATCATCACGGCATTGTCCATTGCGGATTCGCGGCTTTATGAAGCAGCAGAATCCTTATCCACCAGCAAGGTCAGAACTTTTTTCACCATCACATTACCCGGTGCAAAATATGGCCTCATCAGTGCTGCATTCGTTGTTTTCACCTTGGTTTTCACCGATTTTGGTGTGCCAAAAGTAATCGGTGGTAACTTCAACGTTCTTGCGACCGATGTATATAAACAAGTGATTGGGCAACAGAACTTCCAAATGGGTGCTGTTGTATCCGTTGTTTTGCTACTGCCTGCTATCTTGGCATTTACAATTGATCGCATTGTCCAAAAGAAACAAGTTGCCTTGCTTTCGGCAAAAGCTGTGATCTTAATTCCAGAACCAAATGCAAAACGTGACTGGACATTCTTTGGTCTTTGCATGGTTGTAGCTCTGATCATCTTGGCGATGGTTGGCATGGCCCAATATGCAGCCCTCGTTACTTTCTGGCCATATAACTTAGAATTAAGCCTCGCGAATTATGACTTTGACCTCATGGATGGCGGCGGCTGGGATGCTTTCTATAACTCGATTGAACTCGCACTTTATGCGGCATTCTTTGGAACTATAGTTATATTCTTCGGTGCATATTTGGTACAAAAAGGACGTGCCTTTGAATTTGGGCGCGGTCTTTTCCAAATGATTGCAATCATTCCTTTAGCAGTACCGGGGATGGTATTAGGCCTTGCCTATATTTTCTTCTTTAATGCCCCATGGAACCCACTAAACTTTCTTTATGGCACCATGACCATTTTAGTGATTGTAACCATCACCCACTTTTACACCGTGTGCCATTTGACCTCTATCACTGCATTACAACAAATGGATAATGAATTTGAATCCGTATCTTCAAGTTTGAAGGCTCCTTTCTACAAGACCTTCTTTCGGGTTACGGTTCCGGTTTGCTCTCCTGCTATATTAGATGTTTCCATGTATTTATTCTTGAATGCGATGACAACGGTATCTGCTGTTGTTTTCCTATATTCTAGCGATACGACTTTGGCGTCATTAGCCGTATTAAATATGGACGATGCTGGTGATATCGCACCTGCTGCTGCTATGGCAATGATGATTGCCTATACATGTATTGGGGCACGAATCATCCATGCCTTGGCTACATACTTAATGCAAAAACACTTCCAAGCATGGCGCACACGATAACGCCAAACATACAATACTAAAAAGCCCCTTATATTTCTGTAAGGGGCTTTTTTTTATAAATCTTCCTGATTTAATTCAACCATATTAAATTGATTCAACTCTTCTAATAACGTCTTTCCGATTGTTTTTTGATCTTGAATAAACACTTGCCCGACCACGATATGTGACACTCTATCAGGGCGGTCTTCCTTACAATACGGTAGATAAAGGCGACTTACATTTGAAACAGTTCCATTACCCCAGCGTACTAAATATTGTCGATAATCAGGGCGCTTTGTTTTACATACATTCTGATAATGGCCCAATACATAGTCGAGGAATTCTCCACCCCCCATTTCATCAAGAAACTTTCCCGTCGTATCCTTCCCCCAATGGCGCACAACATCTGTTCCAACTAAACGATAGGAAAGACGTAGCTGTTCATTATCAGAATAATGAACTTGTAAAACCATCATAATAGACAAGACCCCTGGAATTTCGACAGGGTCTAGTGATCTTTTATATGGGATTTGCTGCCCCTCATTGATTGAGCAACACCAATAGTCATATAGCATTTTAAGCTTACGGCTTAAAAAATCAGGTTCTTGATGGTTATTTGATGACATAATCTATCCCAAAACATTAGACAGTTAGATTACTATATAACCTTAAGATGTCAAAATAAAAGCCAGCTACTATTAAAAGTAGCCGGCCTTAAGTTTAACTATATTTCAAAACATCTAAAAGAGGGCGATCACTCCCACGGGAGAGAGTAGGATTTAACATTTGTGAAACTTTTCATTGCTTCCAACACCCCTTCTTTATAACCAAGACCAGAATCCTTTATTCCACCAAACGGTGACATCTCAATTCGGTAACC
>CBFCZA010000028.1:0-13939 GCA_965602285.1 uncultured Curvivirga sp.
GGCTTGGTGAAATCGAATTGGTCGGACCAAGGTTTGCCTATCCTCTTAATTTGGTTTTGGCAGATCATTATGTAGAAGATCGTTTGGTTCTGGTTGGGGATGCGGCCCATGGAATTCATCCCATTGCAGGGCAGGGTTATAACCTTGGTATTCGTGACGTGGCGGCCCTTGCTGAAATTCTTGTGGATGTAAAAAGAGTTGGCCTTGATATTGGGGCCCGTACAGTGATCGAAGAATATCAACAATGGCGTCGTTTTGATAATGTCATGTTGGCCGCCGTTTGTGATGGTCTACTTCGCTTGTTTTCTAATGATCATGCGTCTTTGAGACTTGCCCGTGATACGGGATTGGCGGTTTTAAATAAATTGATGCCTGCAAAAAAACTATTCATGCGCCATGCGATGGGTGTTGTGGGCGATCTGCCACGTTTAATCCGTGGTGAAAAACTCTAAATGATATTGAAGAGGGATAGCAAATGACCGCTGGGTTATTTTCAGAATTGGCCGCGGTCATTTTACCTGTGCTTATTTTAGCTGCCGTAGGGTTTTATTTACAAAAAACAGGCCAGTCGTTTGATACAAAACAACTAACCCCACTGATTGTGAATTTTGGTACGCCTAGTTTGGTGATTTATGCCTTGTTGAATGCCAAGGTTGGCTTTTCTGATTTGGGAACAATGGCGGCTATTTCTTTATCCATGCAGGCAATTTTTGGTATTGCGGGTTATATTCTTCTTAAATTCCTTGGTTGGCGCATACCTACTTATCTTCCTGTGATGATGCTGCCTAATAATGGAAACTTAGGGTTACCTTTATGCCTTTTTGCGTTTGGGGAAGAAGGAATGGCCTTGGGGGTTGCGTATTTTGCAGTACTTCCTTTGTCACAATTCACCATAGGTCAGGCCATAGCCGCGGGGCGTGCCAATCTGGGACAAGTGTTTAAAAGCCCAATGGTTTGGGGTTTATTACTGGCAATGGCTTTGATTGAAACTGAAGCAACTTTACCGGCATGGACGATGAATACGCTACAGCTTGCAGGGCAATTTACAATTCCATTGATGTTGGTGACACTTGGTATTTCTTTGGCAAAAATACATGTGAAATCATTGCACCGTGCGGCATTCATTGGCGTTATACGTGTGTTTGGTGGCCTATCTGCCGGTTTCTTCTTTGTATGGTTATTTGATCTAGAGGGAATAGCCCGTGGTGTCGTTCTTATCCAAGCTGCCATGCCATCAGCTGTGTTTAATTATTTATTTGCTAATCTTTATGATAATCAGCCAGAGGAAGTCGCAGGGGTAATCGTGGTGAGTACCGTGGTTTGTTTTGCTGTATTGCCGTTCTTGTTGCCATGGGTTTTATATTGACCTATTTTGAAGAATTATAGCGAAATAATTTTGGTTGGGACTAAATGGTAAAAATATTATTTCTATTCATTTTTATGGTAATTAGCCCTGTTGCATATGCTAATCAGGCTCTGGTGTTATCAATGGTTGATGACGATCTTAGTGTTATGTCGTACGCAATTTTAAAAAAAGCCTATGCAAAAATTGATATTGATGTGTCTACAGAAATTCTTCCGGCACAACGCGCCCTTGCATATTCATCCTCAGGTCGCACGGATGGTGAAGTCCATCGTATTGCAGGGGTAGAAAATAAATATCCAACTTTAATCAGAATTCCCGTTAGTTTGAACGCCCTTGAAGGCATTGCATTTAGTTGTAGAAAAAAAATTGATACAAGCAGTTGGGATAAATTAGAGCATTTAAATATTGGGGTGAAAATAGGTATACGTTACGCTGAGAAGGCAACTGTAAATATGCCAAATGTCTATAAGAAGGCTCAGTTTAATGATCTTTTTGATTTACTTTTTGCAGGAGGGCTTGATGTTGTTATTGCATCCAAGCAAGAAATCAGACGCCAGCGTCTACGTGAAGGATCTGATTGTCTGGTTTTGAATAAACCCGCTTTAGAGAGACAATCTTTATATCATTACTTACATGAAAATTATCGATCCTTGGTTCCTGAAATAACCAAAGCCTTGAAAACAATGTCCGAAAGTGGCGAGTTTCAATCCATTAGAAATCACGTACAATAAAGAAACCTGAAAATGAAAAAGGGCTTATGAATAAACATAAGCCCTTTTTTTTAGATACAGTATATGTATCAAATATTAAGTCAGTTTATTTACCCGTATCAGGTGCAAGAACCATCACCATCTGGCGGCCTTCCATGTTGGGACGTTGCTCAACCTTGGTTTTATCTGCCATTTCCTCACGCACACGATTTAAAACCGCCATGCCTAATTCTTGGTGGGCCATTTCACGACCACGGAAGCGAAGGGTAACTTTTACCTTATCCCCTTCATCGATGAATTTATGCATAGACTTCATTTTAACTTCGTAGTCATGCCCATCAATGTTTGGGCGGAATTTTAATTCCTTCACTTCGATGATTTTTTGCTTTTTGCGGGCTTCCGCCTGTTTTTTCTGCAATTCATATTTGTATTTACCAAGATCCATGATCTTGGCCACGGGTGGTTTCGCACCTGGTGAAATTTCCACCAAGTCTAAACCAACACCCATTGCTTGTTGAATAGCATCACGGGTTTTAACAACCCCAACATTTTCCCCAGTTTCATCAATAAGGCGCACTTCGGCTGCCTCAATAGAATCATTTGCACGAGGTCCAGACTTCTCTGGCATTTGTGCTTGACGTGGACGGCGTATGTTTTCCTCCTTGGGCTCTTTCGAGCCACCTGACCAATTATTCCAAATTACGTAACTTTATTAAAACAAAGCTATACGTTTCTTTCAAGGGTTTTAAGGCTGAATTACCCTAAACACTCGTATTTCTGCAGTTATCCTTCACCATCAGGCAATTGCGCTTCTAATTTTAGCATTTCAATTGCACTTTCAAGTGACATGATTTCTTGTTCCTTTCCGCCAAGACGACGGATCGCAACTGTTTTTTCTTCTGCTTCGCGTGCACCAACGACCAAAATAAGCGGTACTTTTTTCACGGAATGGTCGCGCACTTTGAAGTTAATTTTTTCATTTCTTACGTCACATTCGGCCCGTACACCAACTGCTTTTAATGCTTCGGTTACTTCTTCAGCATAAGCATTGGATACGCCGGTAATAGAGGCAACAACAGCTTGTGTTGGGGCTAACCAAACTGGGAATTTACCCGCAAATTGTTCGATTAGGATTCCAAGGAAACGTTCGAAAGAACCGAGTATAGCACGATGTAGCATCACTGGGCGATGTTTGTTGTTATCTTCGCCAACATAATTTGCATCTAGGCGTTCTGGTAAGACGAAATCAGCTTGTAAAGTACCGCATTGCCAATCACGACCAATAGCATCACGTAGGACAAATTCTAATTTCGGACCATAAAATGCACCTTCACCCGGATTAAGGGTGAAAGAAAGGCCAGCAGCCTCTGTTGCTTCTTTAAGGGCGTTTTCAGCCTTGTCCCAAGTTTCATCACTACCTGCACGCTTTTCTGGGCGATCCGAAAATTTAACCGCAATTTCTGTAAAGCCAAAATCTTTGTAAATAGATTTCAAAAGATCAATGAATATTTTAGTTTCGGTAACGATTTGATCTTCCGTACAGAAGATATGTGCATCATCTTGTGTGAAGGCACGAACACGCATGAGGCCATGTAGGGCACCGCGTGGTTCATATCTATGACAAGCACCCATTTCTGCTAAACGCAGTGGTAAATCTTTATAAGAACGAATACCTTGGCGGAAAATTTGAACATGCCCAGGGCAGTTCATAGGTTTCAACGCCAACATACGTTTTGCATCTTCTGCTGAAGAAACATCTGCCTCGTCAACTTCTGCAACAAACATATGTTCATGGAACTTATCCCAATGACCAGACATTTCCCAAAGCTTACGATCCACCAATTGTGGGGTTTTAACTTCTTGATATCCAGCGGCATCAAGGCGTTTACGCATGTAATCTTCACAAGTGCGATAAAGTTTCCAACCTTTTGGATGCCAGAAGATAGAACCAACAGCTTCTTCTTGGATATGGAATAGGCCCATTTCACGGCCAAGTTTGCGATGGTCACGCTTTTCTGCTTCTTCTAACTGCATTAGATAAGCTTTAAGCTCTTTATCAGTGCGCCAAACAGTACCATAGATACGTTGAAGTTGTGGATTGTTTGAATCACCACGCCAATATGCACCGGCTAATTTCATCAATTTGAAAGCTTTACCCAATTTACCAGTAGACGGTAAATGTGGTCCGCGACATAGATCAAGCCAGTCTGCGCCTTGACGATAAACTGTAAGGTCTTCCCCTTCAGGAAGTTCTCCAGCCCATTCTGCCTTGAATGTTTCGCCTTTTTCTTCAAAATATTTGATCAAATCATTACGAGACCAAACTTCACGGGTGATTGGATCATTGCGCTCTACAATCTGTCCCATACGTTTTTCAATGGCTTTGAAATCTTCTGTGGAAAATTGTTCTTCCCTATGAAAATCATAATAGAAGCCATTTTCAATAGAAGGGCCAAAAGTGATCTGAGTACCGGGAAATAATTCTTGTACGGCTTGGGCCAATACATGGGCGCAATCATGGCGAAGAAGATCTAACGCTTCGTCTTGATCTTTGGTTATCAAAGCAACATCCGCATCGGTAGTGATTGGACGGTTTAAGTCCCATTCTTCACCATTTACCTTTGCAAGAACGGCAACTTTAGCTAATGATTTACTAATAGATAAGGCAATATCCATGCCTGTAGTAGCACCATCATAGTCTCGTTGAGAGCCGTCCGGAAGCGTGATCGCAACCATGTTTCTATGTCCTTCATTTGATCGTAAATATAAATCTTTGAGAAAGTTTATGGGATGACCCTAGGACCATTAAAAACTTTCTATGGCGTTCTTTAATGGAAACAGCACTGTTTCGCAAGTAGAAGACAGGTAAAACCGCCTCTAATACTTAGATTTATTATGATTTTAGTTTTTAGAGGGCTGTCTGTGACAAATGTGCGATAGATCGCAACTTGCCAAATACATCAGGGACGGGAAGGTTGCTTAAATCTGGAACGCGCAATATTTCAACTTCTGGGCCTCTTTGGCCACAAAGTTCTGGATCACTGGCATGGGAAAAAAGCGCCAATGTAGGTGCGCCTGCAATGGCTGCCAAATGTGTTGGGCCAGTATCATTTCCAATGATGAATTTTGCTTTACGGGCAAGGGCAGCAATCTCAAAAAGAGTTGTTTTGGCAAGAAGACTTATGGCTTCAGGGCAAATAGATTGAATGATTTTGGCTTCTTCTGCTTCGGCTTTTGTGCCCAAAATAACAGGGGTAATGCCGTCTTGATGAAGACGAGTTGCTAATTGCCCATATTTGTCCGCGGGCCACCTTTTATCAGGGCGATGTGGGGCACCACCGGGAATAAGAAGCGCATATTTGTGCGGAAGGCCAAAAACAGTTGGGTCTGCTTCCATCCAACTGACATCAGGGAAAGGTACATTATTGATACCCGCCATAGACAGTTGTTCTGCTTGGCGATCAACCGTATGCATATCGTCGCGTTGATTATTATCATGGGGATGAGAACATCCTTTCGCAATTCCAGACCATTCAGGTTTGGGGCTGCCCATTAAACGATAATAAAAACTAGATCTATCTGATGTTTGTAAATCATAAACCCGATTATAATGACCAGAACGTAATTTGTTCCTTAGGCGCAGGACTTTTGGAAGGTGCCAAAGTCTGGGGCGTTCATCTAGGAGTATTTCTTGGAACCAACCGCTTTTTTCAGCAATATCAACAAAAGGTTTAGTGGTTAATAAAGTTAGTTTAGCATTCTTATGGTGGCGCCTAATGGCTTGCATGGGACCTAATGCTTGTACAAAATCACCCAAAGCACTGAGTTTAATGATGAGGATATTTTCCTGTGTCATATGAATTATTTTGCCTTGCCAGCAGCCTGCTTATGTCGAGGGGAGCGAACTTTTGGAATTTCAAGAAGTTCGCGATAAATGTTTAAGGTACGGCGACACATTGTTTCGTTTGTGAAATGAGTTCGTACATTTTCAATGGCACGGTCATGAAACGCATGTCTTTCTTCTTCGTTCAATGATAGGGCCGCTTTTAATTGCCGGGCTAGATCTTCTTCATCACCTGGGCGAAAAAGCCAACCTGTAACACCGTGGATGATTTGCTCCATAGCGCCACCATGATTAGGGGCAACAACAGGGCGACCCATGGATTGGCCTTCAACGGCTACGCGCCCAAACGCTTCTGGATCGGTAGAGGCGGAAACCACCACGTCAGCAAGTTTATAGGCGGCAGGCATATCGCGACATTCACCAACCACATGAACACGATCATCAATGGAAAGTTCTTTTGCAAGACTTTCAAGTTCACTTTGATATTCTGGGCGCCCAGACCCAACTAACAGACAACGTACATTAACATCTAATTTTGCGAGGGCTTTTAGAAGTAATGTTTGACCTTTCCAGCGGGTTAACCTGCCAGAAAGCATGATGATAGGCACACCATCAGGAAGGCGCCAATCCGTTGCAAGTTTTACCACCCGTGAAGCTGGGACGGCTTGTGGGTCAAATATATCTAGATCCATTCCCCGATAAACCGTACGAATTTTGGACCATGGCGTTTTATAATTATTCATCATGTGGTCACGAATAAAATCACTGATGGCAATAACACGCACACCTTTTTGCATCACAGAATTATAATATTTTTTAATTGGGTTCGTGAAATTATACGTGCCATGAAATGTGGTCATGAAAGGAATTTTTACGCGTTTCGCAGCAAAGTATGCACTCCATGCTGGGGCACGGCTTCTTGCATGAACCACAGCCACATTCTCATCTCGCATGACTTTTTCAAGGCGTTTTATGTTGCGATAAATGACAAATGGATTTTTACTATCTAAAGGTAAAGTGATGTGTTTTGCACCAGCACGCTCAACTTGATGGACCATTGGGCCACCTGCAGAAGCGACAATAGATTGAAATTCTGCTGCTTGCGTCGCAGTGGCAACATCAACGCTTCCGCGTTCAACGCCCCCTGTATGTAAGGCGGGAAGAACTTGCAGAATAACAGGTTTTTGATCCTGATTGTTGGTCGTATCAATGGTCACAAGGCGCTCTTTTCTTATTATAGGGACCATATGGTATTATCGGTCTCTATATCTTTACAGACATTATTTAACTGTTATTTTAACTTTTTGACCACGAATGGCTAGAGCTAAATAATCAGAATGAATAAAGAAATCAATCAATCCCCTTCCTTTTTACGGCGTAAGACGGAAAAAGGAGAGGCTCAAATCGCATATCTCGCCCCTGCTTTCAAGGGCGCTGTTGATATAAATAGGGCGACAGTTTTATTTTGTGGTGGATTTAATTCAAATATGCGTGGCAGCAAAGGCGCGTTTTTAAGCCAATATTGCCAAAAGAAGGGCTTAAATTTTTGTCGTTTTGATTATCAGGGCCATGGTGAATCTTCGGGTGATTTTGCAGAGGGGACAATTGGCGATTGGTTTGACGATGCGTTGGCGATTTTAGAGCAAAACAGTAAGGCCCCCGTGGTCATTGTTGGATCGTCTATGGGCGGATGGATGGCGTTATTGCTTGCGAAGCAGTGCCCTGATTTGGTTAAAGGCCTTGTTCTAATTGCGCCGGCACCTGATTTTCCCGATAAATTAATGTGGTCTGCAATGGATGCATCTGTTCGTTCTGAAATCGAAACTAAAGGTGTTTGGTATCGCCCGTCGGAATTTGAAGGGGAAGAGAGTTACCCGATTACATTAAATTTAATAGAAGAATCTAGGCGCCATAATTTGTTAGATGGTGATGGAATAAATTTTGATGGCCCTGTTCATATATTACATGGATCTTCAGATGAAGTTGTACCGATGGAACATGCTTTTAAGGTCGCAGATGCCTTGTCATCAGAAGATGTGACGGTTGAAATTATTAAAAATGGAGACCATCGCCTTTCAACTGATATTGAATTGGAAAGATTGGGCGACCGTTTGGAAAAATTACTTAAAAAGATTTAATCTAATAAAGCTTTCAACGCTACGCGATAATCTGGCCATTTTAGGTGAATGCCCAATTCCTCTTTGATTTTCTTGTTGGAAACTCTTTTGTTATCCCCATAGAAACTGCGTGCCATTGGGCTTAAATCGGCTGTTTCGAAATCTAAAAGGGGTGGTGGATCTATGCCTAAAAGCTTACAGGCATAGCTGATAACTTCTTGGGGTGGGGCGGGATTATCATCACAGATATTATAGGCATTTCCGCCCTTGGGCGATAGAATAGAGGCTTGAAGAATGGCCGCAATATCTTCTACATGAATGCGGCTGAAGACTTGCCCATCTTTGTGAACGCGGCGGGCTTTTCCAGCTTTTACTGTCTCTAAGGCATTTTTACCGGGACCATAAATACCTGCAAGGCGAAAACTATGGGTGGGTATTTGGTAATCGTGCCATAATTTGAACCATGCTTCTTCTGCATTTTTTCTTTTCTGTCCACGCGTGCCTGTTGGTAGTAAATCCGAAGCTTCATCCACCCAACCACCTTGCCGATCGCCATAAACCCCTGTCGTTGAAAGATAGCCAACCCATTTTAAATGAGAGGCCTTTGAAATGTCATTAAAGTGATGCTTCAAGACAAGATCAACATCCCCATCCTGTGGAGGAATAGAGCTAAGGATATGGCTGATATGGAGTAAGTTTTCTGTGAAGGGTTCTACGCATTTTGTGCCGTCAAAGGAATATAGAGAAATGCCAAGCTCTTGTAGTTTAGTGGCTTCTTCGATGTGGCGAACTGTACCAGATATTTTCCAACCCTTTTTTAGCAGGTTCCGAGCTAGGTATCCGGCACTATATCCCAACCCGAAAATGAAAAGATGCTTGCCATTATTGCTAGGTTCGGGTGTATTTTCGGGATTGTTCATTCTGGCTAACTCCGCCATAACTGAAAAGATAAAAACATATTCATTCTATTGTTATTTGGACCGTATTATATGACGACTGTCAAACCCTATAGCCCGTTTAAATTTATTTTTTTAATATTCGGATCTTTATTTTTTATAGTATCTTTTGGAACTGCATTTGCTACGGTGAAGGATGTAGATTTTCTTCATAATCAAGCCTATAAGGCCTGTATGCAACTGACCCAAAAGGACCCGGAAGAGGCGTTTGAAACAGGGTTAAATTGGCAAGATCATGGCGGAGGATTACCTGCGCGCCATTGCACAGCGATTGCCTTGTTTGAATTAGGACAATTCGTAGAAGCCGCCAAAAGATTAGAGGCGCTTGCACAGGAAATGCCAGATACTATATCGCCCATGATTGTGTCTGAGATATTGGGTCAAGCAGGTTTAGCACTTTCCCTTGAGGGAGAGATCACCCATGCATTAGAGGTTCAAACAGCTGCCCTTCGCTTATTTAAAGATAATATTAATGTGCTCATTGATCGTGCCTTAAGTTATATTGATTTAGGTAAATTAAAAGAGGCGTTAAAGGACTTGGATGCAGTACTTTTGTTAGATGTGGATCATGTCGAAGCTATGGTTTATCGCGGGGCCTCCCACCGACAGTTAAAGCATTTTGATAAGGCTTTGGTTGATCTCAACCGCGCCCTTTCTTTGATGCCGACCCATCCAGAAGGTTTATTGGAACGTGGTATCGTTTATCGTTTACAAGATAAGAAAGACTTAGCCCGTGCTGATTGGTTGAAATTGATTGAGTATCATGATGGCCGCCCGGTTTCTGATGTGGCTCAACGTAATCTTCAAAAAATGGAATTGAAGAATTAGGACGTATTTTCTTTTTTAAGTTTTATGACTTATTAGAAATCCAAATCCGCATAATGGGATGGTGGTGGCGCACCGGGGATATGATCCCCTAATAAGCTTCTAAAGGCAGGGCGTGATTTTACCCGTACATACCAATCTTTAGAGTTTGGATGGTCCGCCCAAGGAACATCACCTAAATAATCGACACAAGATAAATGTGCTGCTGCGGCAAGGTCAGCCAATGTCATTTCATCCCCAGCTAACCATGTACGGCGATCTACAAGCCAATCAATATAGGCAAGATGTGTGTGGATGTTTTTATGACCTGCGCGTATGGCATTAGAATTAGGCTCCCCCAATCCTAAGAAGCGTTTCATGATTTTTTCAGTAACTAGATTTTCAATGACTTCTGTTTGAAATTTTTCATCAAACCAAGCAATGATCCGTCTTACTTCTGCACGTTCTACGGCACCTGTTCCAATCAAAGAAGGCGTGCCATACATTTCATCTAAATATTCGCAGATGACCTGAGAGCCGGCAACTTTAGTGCCATCTTCATCGACAATTACAGGCACTTCTCCAGTAGGATTCAAAGCTATAAACTGAGGATCCCGCCGCCAAGTCTTTTCAATCTGCATGTTAAATTCTAGCTTTTTTTCCCCAAGAAGAAGTCGAACCTTGCGACAACCCGGTGAAAGCCAGAGGTGATAAAGTGTAATCATGATCCTTTGCATATAACCCTGCTTCGCCATTTGTCGCAATAATAGATTAAAGATTTTATAGAAATTTATTGAATTCATATAAAGACAGCGTTTAGTTCTCAGAAACAATATTTTGGCACGAGATATGCAATGACGGTGGGTGAGTAATTTTATAAACCTTTTGTCAGGAAAAATGTGCCGCCATGATCGATGCAATGCGATCTTTCATTCATACAGGATTAGATGCCTTTCAAAGTCAGCAATCCCAGCAGGCTCAACAAGCGTTACAGCTTGCCCGTGCTAATGCAGCCGCTGCCCCAAATCCATCTATAGATAAAAAAATTAACGCAACCAATCCTGCTGTTGAAGTTAATCTGTCCCCTCAGGCGCAGGCTCTTATGCGTGCATTGGAAGAACGACGACAGGCGACTGGCTCTGAATCTAATATGGGGAATGATCAACCACAAGATCGTTCCGCTGAGCAAGTCTCAGAAGCAGCGCAACGTCGTGACATTAAGCGGCCTTCGATAAAGGTCGCAGTAGATCATATACTCAGTCAATATGGTATGCCGGAATATGGAGCAGAGAACCAAGAGAAGCTTGATAGTTTATATCTTCAAGTGAATCAGGAAATGAAAGACCTTCGTGCGGCTTCAAAAGCTCAAGAAAGACCTGTTGTTGATGAGGATACGGGGTATCGTAGAAGTACGAGTATTGAGGTTGGTATGCCTATGGAAGGCGCTGATGGATTAACAGCAATGGAGCGCATTAAATCTGCAATTCTTTATTCGGAATTAGATCGAATATTGGGTGGAGCTGGCGTATTCTTTGGAGGTGATCAAATAACATCGGAACTAGATGTCCAAATTCGTGATCGGGCTGTAGAAGCAAAGCAAGGTTTAAGTGAAATGGTGGCGGGAAGTACTTCTACTGCACAGCAAATCACACCGGCCCAAGAAGCCCGCATGGATGCTATTTATCGTGAAATCGGTATGATAAGTAATCGTGCCATAGATCGACATGCGGCGGACCGCAGGCAAGCCGTACGGAATCTCATCGAAAGTAATGCGGGAACTCGTATTGTTGATGCTGGAAATGCCTCTCTAGGGGGGTAACTATCTTAACTTATTAAGTTTTCTTATATATTACACAAAAATTATTTGCCGGCATTGGTATAAGGTCGTGTAAGGATAATTGATGTTGTTCCGCAATAGCAACGACATCTTCTATGGCACGAATACCCCAATTTTCATCTCTAGATCTTAAGGTTGCATCAAATGACGCATTACTTGGTGCGGTATGTTGACCTTCTTTCATATAGGGACCATACATGAATAAGATACCCCCTGATTTTAAATGACGTCCTGCACCGGCCATTAACCCAAGGGTGCATTGCCAAGGGCTTATATGAATCATATTGGCGTTAAAGATTAAATCTACCTTCCCAACAGACCAGTCTTTTTGTGTTACATTAAGATGGATGGCTGGCTTTAAATTATTTATACCCTCGGCAGATGCATGGGCATTTACGCTTTCAATATGGCTTGGCTCTATGTCTGTTGGTTGCCAATTGAGATTGGGAAAGGCTGCTGCAAAATGGATGGCGTGTTCCCCTGAACCGCAGGCTATTTCCAATGTATCACCCCGTGATGGAGCGTGATTTTTAAGTGTTTCTAAAATCACCTGTTTGTTGCGCTGGGATGCGGGGGAGAATAGCCGTTTTTCCTCTGAACTGTTTTGATCATCGGATATGGGTTTGTACAAAGGAGATTTAGATTTTGCATTTTCAGTCATGATTTTCCCTATATCTGAATAATAATTGAGGTATTTTAACTATTATGGGTGAAAAATGCCTATCAGCCAAATTATTCGGTTGCAATTCCCCTGTGGCTTTTTATATGACAGGTACATAGATTTTATTCCGTAAAGCTTATGTGAAGATTTTTAAACCTTAATACTAAGCCTGCCGACTTTTGGAGTTCACGCCGATGACTTATATAGTCACTGAAGATTGCATTAAATGTAAACACACTGACTGTGTTGAAGTATGCCCTGTTGATTGTTTCTACGAAGGTGAGAACATGTTGGTAATTCATCCCGATGAATGTATCGATTGTGGTGTGTGTGAGCCTGAATGCCCTGTAGACGCGATTTTACCAGATACAGAATCTGATGCAGAAAAATGGTTGGAAATGAACCGTGAATATTCTGAAAAATGGCCTGTCATTACAATGTTGAAACCAGCACCAGCGGATGCGTCTGAATGGAAAGATGTACCAAATAAATTTGCGGAACATTTCAATCCTGCGCCTGGTAAGGGTGACGAATAATCCTGGATAGGTTTCTTTCTTAATTAATATTATTCTTAAAGGATTAATATTTTTGAGATTAGGCTATGGGATTCACCTTGAAATTATGTTATAATGAATCATTATTTCGACAGGATTAGCCTAGCATTGTTTGTTGGGCTGTATATTTTTGTCGAATTTTTTAACAGGTTCAAGAGGACATTTCTCACATTAATATGACTTAAAATACCACGTTATGAGATGGTTAATGTGGTTGGCGCGCGCATTCCTATATGTTTCGCCTATGATTGATTGTCGGATTATTTTTTTGATTATTACCGACCTATCATCAAAGTTTAAATGTGAATTGTTGGATGTCTTTTAGAAATCTCAGATATGAATATTAGAAAGTAGGACGTGAAATGTCTAAAAAAGCGGCTTTTAACAAAGGTGATCATGTTGTTTACCCAACACACGGTGTTGGTAAAGTGCAAGGTGTAGAAGAAACCGAAGTTGCAGGTGAGAAGCTAGAGCTGATCATCATTGAATTTGATAAAGATCGTATGATTTTACGTGTACCAGTTGCGAAGGCAGCTCATTCTGGACTTCGTAGTTTGTCTACTCCAGAAGTGATGAAAGACGCATTGAAAACATTGAAGGGCAAAAGTCGTGTTCGCCGCACAATGTGGTCGCGTCGTGCCCAAGAATATGAAGCAAAAATCAATTCTGGCGATCCTGTTGCTATTGCCGAAGTTGTGCGTGATTTATTCCGTAATGCTAACCAACCTGATCAGTCTTATTCTGAACGTCAATTATACCAAGCTGCATTGGATCGTTTGGCCCGTGAAGTGGCTGCGGTAGAAGAAATTGCTGAAGAAGAAGCAACAGAAAAATTAGAAACAATGCTTGAAAAAGCTGCTGCGTAACTAAGTTTTTTATATTAAGGCGTCTTTTGTTTTATACATTAGACGCCTTTTTTATGACTTTTTCTTATTCCATATAGCCTTCTTCTTTGGTTGGGTATAATACTGATTATTAACTTAAACTGGCTATGAACTTAAAAGCCGATTCTGTGGGGGGCTTTATGACTAAGAACAATCCGTTGGCAATTTTACGTGCCAATAGACGTGTTTGGGTTGTTGGGGCTATT
>CBFCZA010000029.1:0-13716 GCA_965602285.1 uncultured Curvivirga sp.
GATGGAAGGCTGGTCGTGTGTTGCAACGCATTTTAGAAGTGACGACTTATTCCAGTATGGCATTGTTAGCTTTACCATTAGCAAGAAAGGCAGGGGCGCAAATGATCCATATGGATACTGCCCTTGCTGGTTTGACATCGCGCATTGCACGGGATGATGAAGGTCATGATACAGGCCCCGATTCTGCCTATGATGGTGAAATTCTTGCGCAGTTAACTGGCCTTTCTGCACATTTGGAACGTCTGTCTTCTTCGACAGTATTCCGTTTGACCGCTGCGCGTGCTTATTATGCGTTGGTGTTGGATCGAATCAAAGAGCTGAACGAAGTGCGCGTACCGGGTTTTCAGCAGGTTGGTGAATTTTTGGATCGCCGCCTTGCGCCTGCGATGCGAACATGCGTTTCAATTGAAGATCGACAAAGTGAACTTTCCCGACGTGCTACGCGTGCCGCAAATCTCTTACGCACTCGTGTTGATTTTGCCTTAGAAGAACAAAACCAAGAGCTTCTAACCACCATGGCAAGGCGCTCAAAACTACAGCTTCGTCTTCAAGAAACTGTGGAAGGTCTTTCTGTTGCTGCTATTACATATTATGCGGTTGGACTTGTGGGATATATTGCTAAGGCAGCGAAAATGTTAAATGTGCCCGTTAGTGTTGAAATGGCGCAAGGTGCGGCGATCCCAATCATTGCGGCTTCTGTATGGCTTGGTGTTCGCAAGCTTCGTAAATCCATCCTGAGCAATGAAGAATAGTTATTTTTCTGTAGAAAATTGATGCTTTGTGATAGGTGCGACACCGTGTCGCAGGCAGTGCATATTATTGTAAATTCTGCATAAATCATTATTAATCAATGAGTTATAATTTTATTGAAAAATAATTTCCTTCTGAGATTTTGCTACGATCTAGATCAATTCGTTGCATTTGTTACCAAAAGCCTTATGATGCGTTCAGTTTTAATTGGGTGAACTATGTCTTTTTTCAGAGAGTTAGCTTTCTGAACCACCGTAAGGGTAAAAGGACATGGTCACTAAAATAGTCCATAGGTAATGCGTAAAGAGGGGAGTCTCATTTACGTGTTATCTGCCAAATTTGTAAGGATGGGGACATAATGGAAGCGATTACACGTTTCGCTACTCGTTTGGGTGCTATGACAGCTATGCTGTCTACGGCAATCTTCGCGGTAGCAGGTATGGCGCAAGCTGCGGATCCGGTGGATTATCAGCTTGGCTTGAGTAAGGCGATTGATCCCGCCGCTATGGACCAAGTATGGTTCCACGATGATATTTTAATGCCTTTGATCACAGTGATTACAGTATTCGTATTAATACTGTTGATTGTGGTTGTTTGGAAATTCCGTGAATCGAAAAACCCAACACCAAGTAAAACAACACATCATGTTTTATTGGAAATTGTTTGGACAATGGCGCCGATCTTGATCTTGGCGGCGTTGGCATTCCCTTCACTTCGTTTGCTTTATAAGTCAGATGATATTTCACAAGCCGAAATGACCATCAAGATTATTGGTCATCAGTGGTATTGGGAATATGAATATCCAGATGATGGCGGTTTTGCCTTTGATTCATTCTTGGTCACTCGTGACTTTGAGGAAGCAAAAACATTGGGTGTTAAACGCTTGATGGATGTTGATAACCAAATGGTTGTTCCAACAGGTAAGCATATTCGTTTGATTTTGACATCAGCTGATGTGATTCATAACTGGGCAGTATCAGAACTTGGTGTTCGTATGGATACTGTTCCTGGTCGTTTGAATGAAGAAGGTTTCATAATTCCAGAAGGTAAAGAAGGCGTTTATTACGGTTTCTGTTCTGAATTGTGCGGTAAAGACCATGCTTATATGCCGATCGCAGTACGCGCGGTTACGCAGGCTGATTATGATGCTTGGGTTAAGAAAGCCCAAGAAGAATTCGCAAGCCTAGAGATTAACGAACAACCAGTCAAATTGGCTGCGTTGAATTAAGGTTTAGGGTAGGAGAAAACTCATGAGTAATGCAAATGCAACTCACGCCCATGACCACGATGATCATGCACCTAGTGGCTGGAAGCGCTGGGTATATTCCACTAATCATAAAGATATCGGTACTTTATACCTGATTTTCTCTGTGATTGCTGGCTTGGTCGGTGGTGCTATGTCTGTCTACATGCGTATGGAATTACAAGATCCAGGCGTTCAGTGGATGCTGGATGCTGATGGTAATCCTGATGGGCATTTATTTAATACTATTGTTACTGCCCATGGCCTTATCATGGTATTCTTTGTGGTAATGCCTGCGGTTATCGGTGGTTTCGGTAACTGGTTCGTGCCTTTGATGATTGGTGCGCCGGATATGGCTTTCCCACGCATGAATAACATCAGTTTTTGGTTGATTGTTCCTGCTTTGATATTGTTGGTATTGTCTGCCCTTGTCGGTGGCGGTGCAGGAACGGGTTGGACCGTTTATCCACCATTAAGTTCTACGCTTGGTCATCCGGGTGCGGCAGTTGATATGGCAATTTTTGCTCTCCATTTAGCGGGTGCTAGTTCCATTCTTGGTGCGATTAACTTCATTACAACAATCTTCAATATGCGTGCGCCAGGCATGACATTGCACAAAATGCCATTGATGGCATGGTCAGTATTGATCACAGCATTCTTGCTTGTTTTGTCTTTGCCAGTTCTTGGTGGTGCAATTACCATGTTGTTAACTGACCGTAATTTCGGCACCTCTTTCTTCAATCCTGAAGGCGGCGGCGATCCGATTTTGTATCAGCAGTTATTCTGGTTCTTTGGTCATCCTGAAGTTTACATCATGATTTTACCAGGTTTCGGTATCATTTCTCACATCATCTCTACATTCTCTCGAAAGCCTATTTTTGGTTATTTGGGAATGGCTTATGCGATGGTTGCGATTGGTTTCGTTGGTTTCGTGGTTTGGGCGCATCACATGTACACAGTAGGTTTGGACGTTGATACACGTGCTTACTTCACTGCGGCTACGATGGTTATTGCTGTTCCTACAGGCGTTAAAATCTTTTCTTGGATTGCAACAATGTGGGGCGGTTCGATCCGTCTTGAATTACCAATGCTTTGGGCGCTTGCCTTCATCTTCTTGTTCACTGTTGGTGGTGTAACTGGGGTTGTTTTGGCGAATGGTGGTATGGATTTACAGCTTCATGATACATATTATGTTGTTGCCCATTTCCATTATGTTTTGTCTTTGGGAGCTTTGTTCTCCATTTTCGCTGGTATTTATTACTGGATGGGCAAAATGTCTGGACGTCAAATTCCAAACCTTGGTGGGCATATTCATTTTTGGACCACATTCGTTGGTGTGAATTTGACTTTCTTCCCACAACATTTCCTAGGTCTAGCCGGTATGCCACGTCGTTATATCGATTATGCTGATGCTTTGGCTGGATGGAATGCAGTGTCTTCCTATGGTTCTTACTTAACATTTGCTTCTACTGTCTTCTTTGTGTTCTTGATTATTTACACAATGAAAGCTGGAAAGCGTGTTGGGGATAACTATTGGGGTGAAGGTGCGACTACCTTGGAGTGGACAGTATCGTCTCCTCCTCCGGTTCATACTTTCAACGATCTACCACGCATTAAATAATTTGTTTATGGGCCCTGCTTTAGTGGGTAGGGCCCATATAAATTTTTTAAAAGGTAGGTTGGAGATGTTCCAACAGTGTTAGGAAACTATCACGTAAGTTGTTCAAGTTTCAGAGTTTTTGAATAGGTTTAAGTTTATGTCTGATGCGACATTGGGTTATACAGAAAATACTGCAGAAGCAGGATTAAACGCCGGAGATTTTACGGGATCTCAGGTGGATAATTATACGGCTGATGTTAAGGATTATGTGGCTTTGTTAAAGCCTCGTGTGATGTCTTTGGTGGTGTTTTCTGGTTTGGCTGGTTTGCTTGTGGCGCCGGGTGATATTCACCCGTTGATCGCAGCTGTTGCTGTCCTTTGTATTGCTGTTGGATCAGGGGCGGCTGGTGCCATAAATATGTGGTATGACCGTGATATTGATCTTGTGATGGCACGAACAAAAAACCGTCCAATTCCTTCTGGTAAAATGAACCCAGATGAAGCGTTAACCTTCGGTGTTGTTTTATCATTTGCGTCTGTGTTCTTGATGGCGGTTGCGGTCAATTATGTTGCGGCGGCTCTTCTTGCAGGGGCAATTCTTTTCTATGTATTCATCTATACAGTATGGCTAAAACGTTCTACCCCACAGAACATCGTGATTGGTGGTGCGGCTGGTGCTTTTCCACCAATGATTGGGTGGGCTGCGGTTACAGGGGATGTGACTTTGGCGCCACTTGTTTTATTTGCTATTATCTTTTTCTGGACTCCGCCCCATTTCTGGGCGTTGGCTTTATTCCGTTGTAAAGATTATGCCAAAGCTGGTGTGCCGATGTTGCCTGTTGTTTCAGGGGAAGCGGTAACCAAAAAACAAATGCTATTTTACACTTTATTGTTATTTCCAATTGCTGCTGCACCAACATTCCTTGGTATAGCTGGTTGGTTTTATCTAACAGTGTCTGTTTTGTTGAATGCTGTTTTCCTTGCTGCGGCAATCGCCGTACTTAAAGAAGACAGTGTGAAAAGTGATTATAAACAAGCTAAACGAATGTTTGGCTTCTCAATCCTATATTTATTCATGCTTTTCACAGTTTTAGTTGTGGATAGCCCGAATACTTTATGGGGTGGATTCTAATGAGTGATATTGTAATGAATGATCAAGTGACTGAATCAGAAGAAGAGCTTCAAGCGCGTGCCAAGCGGTTACGTCGTAAGAATATGGCCGTAGGCTTTACTATTTTAGCTTTTATAGTGCTTCTTTATTTTGTTTCATATATTCGGATTACAACCCTTTAATACGGTTGGATAAGAGAGAACGTAATGAACGATAAAACAGATATGCAAAGAAAGAACAGGAAGATTGCAGTGATTGTGATTTCGACTGTTTTTGTCATGGTAGGTTTGTCTTTTGCTTCCGTTCCTCTTTATGATTTGTTTTGTCGTGTAACCGGTTATGGCGGCACAACTCAACAGGCTGATCAAGAATCTGATATAATCTTGGATCGTGAAGTTACAGTACGTTTTGATGCCAGTATTAATGAAAATTTGCCATGGAATTTTAAACCGGCACAAATAAGTGTTGATTTAAAAGTCGGGCAAACAGGAATGGCTTTTTATAAGGCGCGCAATACAAGTAGTGAGACTTTAAAGGGTACCGCTACTTTTAATGTGACACCACAAAAAGCTGGACCTTATTTTATGAAGGTGGATTGTTTCTGTTTTACGGAACAAGTTTTGAAACCTGGAGAAGAGGTTGATATGCCGGTGACATTCTTTGTCGATCCGGAAATTGCTGATGATCCAAATATGGACGATATTACTACAATTACTTTGTCTTATACATTTTTCTTATTAGAAGATGATGATGAAGAAACAAACGAGAAAGGAACGGAGAAACTTGCTGATGCAAGCTAGGCTGAGGGCCTAACAGGTTTGCATTAACACTTCGTTCTTCTGGTGAAACGCTGGACTAAAGGTAACATGACCTATGTTACAATTGGAAAGGCAAAACTGAAAGAAAGGGATGGGGGATATTATGAGCGCTGAAAATCACGCCCCGAACCACGATTATCATTTGGTAGATCCGAGCCCATGGCCATTTGTTGGCTCTTGGTCGGCATTTGTATTAGCAATCGGTGCTGTGTGGATGTTCCACCCAGACATGATGCTACCTGGCCTTGAAGGTCTTGGAATTTGGAAAATTGTTCCAGGTTTCGTACTTGTACTTTTCACTATGTTCTCATGGTGGAAGGCTGTTCTTGATGAAGCAGGTCAAGGCCATCATAAACCAGTTGTTCAATTGGCAATGCGTTATGGTATGAGCTTGTTCATTGCGTCTGAAGTAATGTTCTTCGTAGCATTCTTCTGGGCATTCTTTGATGCTTCGTTCTATTATAACGAAGCTAAGCAAGTGATGCGTATCGCTATAACAGGCGGCGAATGGCCACCTGTAAATATTGAAACATTTGATCCTTGGCACCTTCCATTCATGAACACATTGATCTTGCTTCTTTCGGGATGCACAGTGACTTGGGCACATCATGCATTACGTGAAGGTAAAAATGAACAAGTTGTACAAGGCCTCGCTATTAGCGTGATCTTGGGTGTTTGTTTCACAGCCTTACAAGCTTATGAGTATAGCCATGCTGCTTTTGGATTCACTGAAGGTATCTATGCTTCTGTATTCTACATGGCGACAGGTTTCCATGGTTTCCACGTTCTTGTTGGTACCATCTTCTTGGCGGTTTGTTTAGTACGTGCATATCGTGGAAGTTTCACACCTACAGCTCACTTTGGTTTCGAAGCTGCTGCTTGGTATTGGCATTTTGTCGATGTTGTATGGCTCTTCTTATTCGTTGCTGTTTACTGGTGGGCTGGTTAATTCCAGGTCCTAGGAACCTTCGACGATATGTCAGAAGAGACTAAAAAAGATATGGCATTAGAGAGGCGCAGTGATTATCCCCCTGTTCCTCTCTCTCGTCTTTCATTGCACGGCCTTTGCCCTCGTTGTGGGCAGGGCCGTCTTTTTTCTAAATTTTTAGTGATTGCAGATGAATGTAATCATTGTCATTTGGATTTAACCAAGGCCAATGTGGGTGATGGGGCTATTCCATTCATTATGTTGATTGTTGGTTTTATTGGTGTTGGCCTTGGGGCTTGGCTTCAATTTAAATTTGATGCGCCTTTTTGGATACAAATTGTCGTAACTTTTCCTGTGATAATTATTTCAACACTTGGTATGTTGCAACCTAGTAAAGCCTTACTTGTTGCCCTTGAATATCGTCAAAAAGCTGGTGAAGGCGGTAGTAATACCTTTGACGAAGAAGATTAGAACGCCTATATCCTAATATGTTTCGTGCTGCCATCTTCTTTTGGTAGGATTTTAATTTATTAAACTATCGTTACGATATTCAGGATTTTTTCATGCGTTTTCAATTTAAACTCATCCCGACATTAACAGTTATTCCGGCATTGATCGTGATTTTTGCACTTTGCATTTGGCAAGTGAATAGAATGCAGTGGAAAGAAGATCTTATCACCAAAATGCAAGAGCGTGTTCAAGAAGCACCAGTTTCTTTACCCGTTGGGGAAATGTCAGAAAAAGAGACTGAATTTAAACCATATAAAGTTAAAGGCACCTTCGATCATACAAAGGAAATTTATCTGATCAATAGATCTTTGAATGGTAACCCAGGAATGCATGTCTATACACCATTGATTAGAACTGATGGTGAAGGTGTATTCATGGTTAACCGTGGCTGGGTTCCTTTTGAAGATCATTTACCAACAAATAGACAAGTAGGTCAGCTGCAGGGTGAAGTAGAAGTAGAAGGTCTACTGCGTTTTTCAAAAGGTCAGAATATGTTTATCCCGGATAATGATCCTGTGAAAAACATATGGTTCCATATTGATTTAAAAGAAATGAGCCGTGTAACAGGTTATGATTTAGAAAATCATTATATTATGTCTGGTAATGACAAAGTACCCGGTGGTTTCCCGATTGGAAAACAATGGCATTTAGACCTAAGAAATAACCATTTACATTATGCAATTACATGGTTTTTACTAGGGGTTTCTTTATTTGGAATTTTCTTGATATTCAGTAGAAAAAAGGACGACTAGGATGCTTTTAAATAGCCGTGAAATGATCGAGGCTCTTGTCGGGTTTGATACAGTTTCTTCAAAAAGCAATTTAGAGCTCATTGAATTTGTAGAAAAATACCTTCTTAGCCATGGTGTTGAAAGCCACCGTGTTTATAATGCTGATAAGACAAAAGCTAATCTTTTCGCGACTGTTGGACCAAATATAGAAGGGGGCGTTATTCTATCAGGCCATACGGATGTTGTCCCAGTCGAAGGCCAAGCTTGGGTCACTGATCCTTTTTCAATTGTAGAGAAAGATGACAAACTATTTGGTCGCGGGACATGCGATATGAAAAGTTTTTCTGCCATTGGTTTATCATTGGTACCGGAGATGTTGAAAGCTGATATGAAGCGCCCAATTCATTTCGCCCTTTCTTATGATGAAGAAATAGGCTGCATTGGTGCGCCTTCCATGATTGACCAAATGGCGAAGCTTCTGCCAAAAGTAAATGCGGTGATCGTTGGGGAACCAACGGATATGAAAATCACCAATGCCCATAAGGGTATTTTGGGCAATATCACAACGGTTATAGGCCATGAAGTCCATTCAAGTCAGGTGGAACGTGGTGTGAATGCAGTTATGATTGCGGCAAAGTTAGTTAATTTTATTTCGGATATAATGGCTGAGAATAAAGATAGGGCGGACCCATCTTGTGAATTTGATCCGCCGTATTCTACGTTAACTGTTGGTGTTATGAATGGTGGGACTGCCGGCAATATTATGGCAAGGCATTGTGAATTTGAATGGGACGTTAGAAATGTACCTAATGATGATCCATATGGTTTTATTGGCCGCTTCAACGAATATGCGAAAAGCCTTGTTCAGGAGATGAGAAAGATTGCCCCTGAATGTGATATTATTACAGAAACCAAATCAGATGTGCCAGCATTGAAACCAGAAAACAATGGTTCCGCAGAAGAGCTTGTACGTCATCTAACAGGGTTAAATGATACCCAAGTTGTCCCGTATGCAGCAGAAGCAGGGCAATTCCAAGAGGCAGGTATGTCGACCATCATCTGTGGTCCGGGATCTATAGATCAAGCACATCAACCAAACGAATTTGTTGCAAAGTCGCAAATTACATTATGTGAAAATATGCTGAAACGCTTAATCGACCATCAAGCTAAATAATAATTCTGAAAAGATTATTAGAAGTTTAGGCCAAAATACAAAAAACCTCGAAGATTACTCTTCGAGGTTTTGTGGCGCGCCCGGAAGGATTCGAACCTCCGGCCCTCTGATTCGTAGTCAGATACTCTATCCAGCTGAGCTACGGGCGCATCATTTTGTTGCGGAGCATTTATCTCTTCAACGGGGAGGTATTTACTGTCTCCTTGGGGCTTTGGCAAGCCCTGAATCGCATTATTCTAACATTATTTTAAAATACACAGTGGTTCGTAGCAGTTCTTGGTAGAAAACGGTGATATAAGATTATGATGATGTAAAAACATCAAAGGATTTATGGGTGGTATTAAATATATTTGAACCATCTCTTGTTTCGAATCGCCAACTCAGATAGTCTCTTGATAATTGAATGGTCGTTGCTTTTTTGCATCAAATCATAATTTCAACTTTGTTTTTATGGAATAATGTTGATTAAACATATTATGAAGCTTGCGATAAGTGGAAAAAAACGCTTAAACTGTTTCCACTTAGATTAAAGTGATGCTAGACGTAAAGATCATCGACGTTATTAAAACAGGGGGCGAGGTTGTTTGAGGTTATCTCAAAAAGTTTCGCTGGCTAAAAGATCGAATGAGGATGGTTCATTTCAGAGCATTAATTAATATCTGAATTTGAATTTTTTGATTTTAGAGAGCAATGGGTTAAGTGAATGAAAATTAAAAGTCAGTCTTGGGGCATGAGTGTTTCGAAGAAATTGGCCGTAAGTGCAAGTTTTGCATTACTTTTGGCAGGTTGTAGCGGGTCTTTATGGCCTACGACAGAGGCACCGGATCCATCTGGGGCGTCTGCACCAACGATGCAAAACTCATTGGCGCCGGCACCGACCGCGACACCAGTTGCGTCTTCTTTGGCTTCAGCCCCAGTTAGTCAAACTTCTCTTGCAAGTTCTAATCCACAATCAGCAACTTTTGTTGGAAACAAAGTTGGTGAAATGGGTGGTGATCTAGGTAAGTTACGTGGTCAGGTATCTGGCTTACAAAATCGTCTTGATGGGATTAAAGCGGATAGCCAAAAAGGATCTGATGATTATCATGCATTGCTTGGTATGATTACGGCCCGTTTACAACGCGGATCTACACCGGGTAACCCGATATTAGTAGATCAATGGAATAAAGCACAAATTCAGTTAGAACGTGTTGCTGAGACTATTCCTGTGATGACAAAGCTTTCTAATGATACAGCTGACGCTGCGGCCTTTGGCCAATATCTATTAAGTGCTGTTCAGGCTACTTATGGACTTAGCGGCGCTGTAGAAGAAGATCATTTAAAATTACAAGTTCTTGAAGATAACGTACATCAAACATTGGTTAGCATTGATCGCTTGATGACGGACTTAAGTCAAGATATGAACCGCCATAATGTCTATGTGAATAATGAACGTCAAAATATGACAACATTATCATTGGCTATTAAAAATGGTGAGTTATATGGTTCTAGCCTTGCAACACGCGCCTTCACACAAACTGAAACATTGGCCCGTGCAGAGGCGCAGTCTACTGTGCCGCAGGCAAGTGATCGCCCATTGGTTATCATCCGCTTTGATCGTCCAAATGTTCAATATCAACAAGCTTTATATAATGCTGTAAGTCAGGCATTGTCCCGTAAGCCAACGGCAACATTCGATCTTGTTGCCATCAGCCCACAACGTGGAACATCTGCACAAATGGCATTGAATTCTGCAGCGGCAAAACGTAATGGCGAAGCAGTGTTAAGATCATTGACAGATATGGGCGTACCGGGTGGTCGCGTTCAACTTCTATCGAATGAAAGCCCAAGTGCAACAGCGAACGAAGTACATCTTTACGTTCACTAAGGCTTAAAGGTTTGGCGTGTTTTACGCTTACAAATATTAATCGGCCCGGTGTCCCTTGTGGGGATTGCCGGGCCGATTGCATAAAGAATTATCGAAAGATATCTGTAAAAAGATTAAAGATTTTCGACCCTATATTGTGAAGGTTACATTAAGGATAAGGCAATGAGTGAAAATTATCGTATGGACTTCCCCGTTTCTTGGGATGAATTACATCGAAATGCCCGTGCATTGGCATGGCGTTTGGCTGATAAGGGCCCCTTCAAGGGTATCGTTGCAATCACCAGGGGTGGATTGGTTCCTGCGGCTATTATATCACGTGAACTTGAAATTCGCCTGATCGATACTGCATGCGTGGCGTCTTATGACCATAAAGACCTTGGTACTTCTGCAGTGATGAAAGAAGTTGTATCAACTAAAGATGGTGACGGCTGGTTGATTGTTGATGATTTAGTCGACACAGGCACAACAGCGAAAGTTGTTCGTCAAATGCTACCAAAAGCACATTTTGCTACTGTTTATGCAAAACCAGCAGGCCGCCCAATGGTCGATACTTTTGTGACAGAAGTTTCACAAGATACTTGGATTTATTTCCCTTGGGATATGGATATGACCTATGCGAAGCCAATCGCAGAACGTAAATCATAAAACGATCTAAGTTTTCGGATTGAAAAAGGGCAGTTCTTTGGAGCTGCCTTTTTTTGTGACTATCACGCGCTATGTAACTGACGATAATCGGGGGTCGCCCCAAGGGAGGTAGCTTCATAAACGCCACGCATGATCGAACGCGACAAGCAGTCAGCAGCTAAACTCCCTAGGGTAGTAAGAAGAACAGGATCCATGGTTTCAGGTGTTTCTTCTGTGGTGGTTGATAGGGCAAAAACCGTGTCACCATCAAGGGGTGCGTGAACAGGCCGTAGGCTTCGTGCCATTCCTGTTTGGGCCATGTTTGCGATTTGTGTCAGGCCAGATTTATTTAGGGGGGCATCGGTTGCAACGATGGCAATGGTTGTGTTGTTTCGCAAGGCTTCTTTAGGGTGCAATGACACATGAACAGAGAGTTTGTTCTGAGGTGGGGTTTGACCACCTAATTCATTGCCTTGTTCTAAATACCATGTCCAAAAACAGTCATTTGCATCCATAACAGCCGTACCTAGGCTATTCACAACCGCAATCGCACCTACAGTATAGCCAGTTTCCTTATGGATGAAGGAAGCACTTCCTAACCCACCTTTTAAAGGGCCTGATTGGGCCCCAAGCCCTGCACCATGATTACCTAGATTGAATGTTTTTGAGATATTTTCGCATGCTTGATAGCCTAGATCAAAATAGGGGGACCGTTCTGCCCAATTGTCATACCCACCATTGAGAAGGTCAAATATGATGGCTGCAGGAACGATAGGGACATTGATGGGGCCAACGGCAAATCCTTTACCTTGCTTCTTAAGCCAATGTTGGGCACCAGATGCCGCATCAAGCCCAAATGCTGAACCTCCAGACAGGCACAAGCCATCAATACGTTCGACGGTTCTGTGGGGGGCTAGTAAGTCTGTCTCACGGGTGCCCGGGCCACCGCCACGTATATCCACACCACAGAAAGCAGGATTATCAGGCAAAAGGATAGTGCTGCCCGTAATACAATTTTGGTTTTCAGCATTGCCAACAGATAATCCCGGAACATCGGTGATTAAATTTAAGGGGCCAACTATAATCTCATTATTATTTGTCATCATTGATAGAGATTATCATTAATTTTCTGGGACGATAGTATTATTTGGAAATTAATTAGATAAAGAGAGGGGCTTTGTTAAGCGCCCTCTGCAAAATCACTAATGCCTTCTACATCATTTAAATGAATCATGCTGCCTTCTTGAAGGCGAATAACACGATCACGTTTTAAATTTGTGAAGGTACGACTAACAGTTTCAGTCGTAAGGCCAAGATAGTCACCAATATCAGCTCTGCTCATTGGGACATAAATCGGGCTTGCTTCTTCACCACGATTAACAGCACGCTTTGATAGGGTTAACAAGAAACTACAAAGCTTTTCTTTAGCGGTTTTACGGCCAAGAAGCAGCATTTGTTCTTGTGCCATTTCAAGTTCATTTGAAGCCATAGAAAGCATTTTTTTAGAGAGTTGGCTATGCTTATCAACCATATCTTCTAATTCTGAACGGCGAAACCGACAAAGAGACGCTTTGTTGACGGCTTCTGCTGAATAAACGTAGTTTTCTTTCATGGCTATACCAAGAAAGTCGCCAGCAAAAAGGAAACCTGTGATTTGGCGTCTGCCATCAGCAAGTAATTTATAAAGTTTTACAGACCCACTTGTTACATTAAATAAGAATTCGGCAGGTTCACTTTCATCAATGATGGGGCCGCGCGCAGGGACATCTAAATGTGTAACAATAGAATCTAATTCGTCTAATTCATCAGCATTTAGGCAGTTACAAAAAGATAAATCACGCACATTACAGCCCGCACAAGGGTTGTTTTTAGGTATTATCTCTTTTGCATCGGGCGATGTATCAAAGACAAGGGTTTTTCCAGCAGCTTTTAAGCTCATAATTTGCCCTCTGAATCCATTAAGTCAGGGGTATCCCTAACTATATAGCTATTTTTATCGTAAATATTTACGAGTTAGCTATTTTCAGCAGTATAATCAGTAAAAAGACTGCTATTTGCAAGCTTTTCTTGGTATGTATTAGAAGTTTATTCTTCAGTGATGAAAATTATGCGGTAAGTGAATACGAAAAACGGTACCGGCTTCACCCGTTTCAAGTAACCATAAATCCCCGCCATGGGCACGAATTAATTCTCGTGCAGTGACAAGACCAAGGCCTGTCCCACCACTTCTAGACGAACTTTGAAAGGGTTTAAAAAGATTCTTTTCAGCTCGAGGAGGCAAGCCCGGACCATCATCCTCAAGATCTAGCAGCCAAAAGTCTTGATCTTCACCTTGTAAGGTAAGGCGAACTGTTTCTGCG
>CBFCZA010000030.1:0-13595 GCA_965602285.1 uncultured Curvivirga sp.
TTTTATGTTAAAATTCAAGGCTATCCTTGGCATGAGCGCGAGAGAGAAGCGTAAACTTGAAAAAATTAACATCGCAATCAATCCCATATGAAGCCCAGAAATAGCCAGTAGATGCGCAAGACCGGCGTTTCTAATCACATCATATGTTTCTTGATCAATCCCACTTCTGTCTCCTGTCACTAAAGCGGCCCTTAAGCTTCCAAAATCATAATTTCGATTTAGCAAAACAATGTCGTTTTGATATCGTAACTTTTGTGTTAATTCATCACGAAACTTAGAAATTACGTGTTTAATGTTAAAGGTTTGACTGCTAAATTGGTTTGGATTATTTTTATTTACTTTCAAAGGCTTGGTAGAATATCCAATAGCACCAATCTGATCAAACCACGCATTTCGGGCAAAATCATACATTCCGGGGACAGATGGTAACGGTGGCGGCCGCAAGCTACCGCGCGTGGTAACATAACTGCCGATTGATATTTCATCCGAAAAATGACTTTCTGGAAGAGATAAGCGGATTTTCATGGGGGTATTATGTCGCTCTATTTTATCGATGATGACGTCTTCTAACAAAATTCTGCGCCTATTATCAAAACGTTCAATTTTAGCAACCTGACCACTCATGGATCGGTTTTTAATATCTGATTGTATGATGGGTGCACTTACAAAAATTGCTTTTAAATCTGCTGCTAGATAACCTAACCCAGATAAAAAAAGGCCTCCTATAAAGAACAACGTTAGTGTAGAGAAGGTTTTTAAATAAATGAAAAAATATAAAACAAATAGTACTAAAAGACTTATGATTAACAAATTCAAAGATATATCAAAATCAAATTGAAAATATAACGCAATTCC
Organism: uncultured Curvivirga sp.; assembly: GCA_965602285.1. Lineage (GTDB taxonomy): Bacteria > Pseudomonadota > Alphaproteobacteria > UBA8366 > Aestuariispiraceae > Curvivirga. The sequence goes on from CBFCZA010000030.1 coordinate 856, forward strand.
TAATCCAAGGAATACGGGACGCCACAAAGGAAGACATGCGCTTTGTTGATTATATAGACATAGCAAATAATTTCTTAAAATATGTAGGTTTAATTTTAAAAATATTTTTTGATATACAATTGAAAATATGGATAAATCCATAAAAGGCTTCCCCCTTTAATATGAAATCCTACCTGAATTTTCTTTTGAATGAAAGTAAGTACAATTGATTTAAAACCAATCAGTTAAAATCCTCTTTTGCATTTACCCCTTTATTCATGGTACATCCCCACAGTTAATAGACTTTAAGGTCTAATTTTATTTCACTTTTGGCATTTTTAGGATTCAAAAATGACTGTTGTTACACGTTTCGCTCCCTCTCCTACTGGTTACCTTCATATTGGTGGTGCACGCACAGCCTTATTCAACTGGTTATTTGCGCGTCATCATGGTGGTAAATATTTATTACGCATTGAAGATACGGACAAGAAACGTTCAACAAATGAAGCCATCGAAGCAATCCAAGATGGCCTAAATTGGTTAGGTCTTGGGGCCGATGACCAAGCAGTATTTCAATCACACAATGCTGAACGCCATGTGGAGGTTGCAAAACAACTTCTTGCAGAAGGCAAAGCCTATAAATGCTACTGTTCACCAGAAGAACTAACAGAAATGCGTGAAACAGCAAAATCGGAAGGCCGACCTATTGGATATAATGGTCTATGGCGTGATCGCGACACTTCAGAAGCACCAGCAGGTGTTGATCCTGTTATCCGTATAAAAATGCCACGTGAAGGTGAAACAACTATTAATGATGAAGTTCAAGGTTCTGTAACAATTAAGAACACTCAACTAGATGACTTCATATTATTACGTGCAGATGAAACACCAACATATATGCTTTCTGTGGTCGTAGATGATCATGACATGGAAGTAACACATATTATTCGTGGTGATGACCATTTGACCAATGCCTTTAGACAATATCATCTTTTTGAAGCAATGGGTTGGAATATACCTACATTCGGCCATATACCACTTATTCATGGTCCTGATGGTGCAAAACTCTCAAAGCGCCATGGCGCTTTGGGTGTCGAAGCTTACCGCGATGAGATGGGTTACTTACCAGAAGCCATCTGCAATTACCTTCTACGCCTTGGATGGGGCCATGGGGATGATGAAATTATTTCACAAGAACAAGCAATCGAATGGTTTGATTTAAATGGTGTTGGTAAAGGTGCTTCACGTTTTGACTTTGCAAAACTTGAAAACTTAAATGGTCATTACATACGCGAATCTGATAATTCTCGATTGGTTGATTTGATTGCACCATTCTTACCAAACATAAATGAAGAAAATAAAAATTGGATTTTATCTGGCATGAACGGATTGAAGTCACGTGCAAAAACAATACTAGAACTAATTGATTTATCAAATTTTTATACAACAAGACCTACGTTTCCACTAGAGAACCCTAAGGCTGCTAAACTTATAAAAGATGATACGGCACTTCTATTAGAGGAAGTCGCAACCATGCTTGAATCCATTGAGAATTGGAACGAAGAAACGCTAGAAGAAAAATTCAAAGAATTTTCTGAATCTAGAGAAATGGGCCTTGGGAAAGTGATGCAGCCTATTCGTGCAGTTTTGACAGGTTCGAATTCCTCTCCTAGCTTATTTGAAGTTATGTTTATTTTTGGTTTAAAGGAAACTACAGAGCGTTTAAGGGCCTTATCTTAAGCTTTTCTTAAGATTTATTCTCTAGTTATAAGCCGCAGAAAACTGCGGTTTTTACGTTTAGTTAAAGTTTTTTCAGGTAAAACCATAGCCTTGCGCCATTGTGCAGCGCGGAAAAATGGGATACAAAATGGGCAACTAACAACATAACAAACAAAATATGCGACCCTTTTGGGCCGTGCATTTGTTATGAACACATAAAAAACGAAGCGAAGGAGGCCGGAGATTATGACAGATAAAAAGTTCGTCACTCTTACAGACCACGCAAGCGGCAAAACATTTGATTTTCCAGTATTAAGCGGGACAGTTGGTCCCGATGTAATTGATATTCGTCGCCTATATGCCGATACAGGCTATTTCACATATGACCCAGGATTCACATCAACAGGTTCATGCGATTCCGCGATCACTTATATTGATGGTGATGAAGGTGTTTTATTGCATCGCGGTTATTCTATTGAAGACCTAGCTGAAAATTCTAGTTTCATGGAAGTTTGTTATCTATTGCTTAATGGTGAATTGCCTAAAGCAGCAGACAAAACAGAATTCGAACATACAATTACCTATCATTCAATGTTGCATGAGCAAATGATGAATTTCCTTCGTGGTTTCCGTCGTGATGCACATCCTATGGCAATAATGGTTGGTGTTGTAGGTGCATTGTCTTCATTCTATCATGACAGCACCGATGTAAATGACCCCCATCAGCGCATGGTTGCTAGCTATCGTATGATTGCTAAAATGCCAACGATTGCGGCTATGGCTTATAAATATTCTATTGGACAACCGTTTGTATATCCAAAGAATAACCTTAGCTACGCAGCGAACTTCCTTAACATGACGTTCTCTGTACCTGCAGAAGATTATGTGATTTCCCCTGCAGTTGAACGTGCAATGGATCGTATTTTCATCTTGCATGCAGATCATGAACAAAATGCATCAACGTCGACAGTTCGTATTGCTGGTTCTTCTGGTGCAAATCCATTTGCGTGTATTGCTGCTGGTATTTCATCACTTTGGGGCCCTGCCCATGGCGGAGCGAACGAAGCTGTTCTTGCAATGCTTACACAAATTGGTGATAAGAAAAATATTCCAGAATATATTGCAAAAGCCAAAGATAAAAATGATCCATTCCGCCTTATGGGCTTTGGCCATCGTGTTTATAAAAACTTTGATCCTCGCGCAGGTGTATTAAAAGCATCTTGTCATGAAGTTCTTGAAGAACTTGGTGTTGATGATCCATTACTAGAACTTGCGATGGAACTAGAACAAATTGCATTGAATGATGAGTATTTCGTATCACGTAAGCTCTTCCCGAATGTTGATTTTTATTCTGGTATTATTTTAAAGGCTATTGGTTTCCCAACAAGTATGTTCACAGTGTTATTCGCACTCGCGCGTACTGTTGGTTGGGTTGCACAATGGAACGAGATGATCACTGATCCAAACCAAAAAATTGGCCGTCCACGCCAATTATTTAAAGGTGAAGATCGTCGCCCTTATATACCTGTAGATAAAAGATAATCTTTCTATTGGAATATTTTAAAAGGCGAGACTTGTTCTTGCCTTTTTTAATGAGTATTATTTATTAAATATATATTTAATAAAGGCCGTTATGATTAGCTATCCCAATTCCCATCATGAATCACAAACAAAGACTTTGCTGCCATTCAAGCATCTTGAAGGAATACACCAGTATGATGTTTGTATAGTTGGTGCAGGATACACTGGTTTAAGTACAGCCATTCATCTTGCAGAAAAAGGTTTAAAAGTAGCCGTTCTAGAAGCTAAACGCGTGGGCTGGGGAGCTTCAGGGCGAAATGGTGGTCAGTTGGGCTATGGCATGGCTGTTCTGCAAGGAAGTTTAGAAAAACAATTTTCCAAGGAAGATGCTAAATATTTTTGGGATATTTCTGTTGAGGCAGTTGATTTATTTCATACCCTTTGTGAAAAGTATGATATCGACTGTGATTTTAAATCTGGAAACATGGCAAGTGCTGTAACGAATTCAAATTTAACTGAATTGTTAGAACATGCAGAGATAGCAAATGGTTATGGTAGTGACATTTATAAAACCCATGATCGAAAAACTACAGAGGATATAATAGGCAGTAATCGCTATTTAGGATCAATAATTTCACAAAAAAGTGGCCATATTAACCCTTTAAAATATATCATGGGTTTAACAAATTCTGCTATCAAATCGGGTGTCAATATTTATGAAGAAAGCCCTGTAACAGAAATTTCATATAAGAACCCTGCAACAATAAAATCTAATACTGGTAAAATTTTAGCTGACTATGTTGTAATCGCGTGTAATGGATATCAGGGGAGTTTGAATAAAAAATTAGCAGCACGCATTTTACCTATCGATAATTTCCAAGCGACGACATCCCCTTTAGATCCAAATATTTATAATAATATAATTAAAGGAGATATGTGCATTTGGGATACATCACGTAGCGTACATTATTTCAGAAAAACACCTGATCATAGATTAGTCATGGGGTGTTCTATCGGTTTACCTAACCATATACCACGAAATATTGAAGCTGAATGTCGAAAGCACCTTGAATATGTCTATCCTCAATTAAAAGATGCCCCAATTGATTACATCTGGTCCGGAACACTTGGTGGAAATAACAGGCAACTTCCTGATGTTGGTTGGTTAGAACCTAACATTTTATATGCTCAAAGCTTTACAGGCCATGGGGTTGGTTTGGCACCGCTTGTAGGAAAATATATGGCGGATGTTATTCATAGTGAATCAGATAAATTTAATTTTTTATCTAAAATAAAACATAAAAATATCTTTGGTGGGCGCCACCTCAGAATACCTGCAATTCTTGTTTATAAATTTATGACCAATACAATGGATAAAATCATCACCTTCATGAGGTAAATTCTTAGTGAAAAAGAATTTTTATAATTGTTTCTGCTGCTTTTACACTTGGCGTAGTCCCATTTACAGAAAGCTTTTTTAACTGTTCCTCAAGATTCAGAATTTGTGATTTCCCCATATTTTCAGTAAATAATAGCTTCAAACTAGAGGTCAAATTTTGTGACGTACAATCTTTTTGAATATATTCGGGAACGATCATTTTGCCTGCAAGAATATTTAAGAGATGCCCAAAATCCACTTTTATAAAGCGCCGTATCATTGCATGAGTTATCGGTGAAATTTTATAAGCAATGACGGTAGGAACCTTTGCCAACGCTAATTCTAAAGCAACGGTACCAGACGCGGCTAAACCTACATTTGCCGCAGCCATTGAATCATATTTAAGTTTTTGGTCATTTGAAGGGATTGTTAAAACAGGGACGTTCCAATTCTTAGTTTCTTCAATAATAGTTTCTTTCAAATGACTTACTGTAGGTATTACACAGTGTAACCCTTCAATTTCCAAGGATAGTTTTTCCACGGCTTCTTTAAATACAGGCAGAAGCCTTTTAACTTCCCCTGCTCTACTACCGGGTAAAACAGTTAATAATTTTGCCATAGGAGATATTTGATGCTGTTTTCTGAAATAAGGACCATCACCTAAATCAGCACCACTTTCTAAAATCGAATGTCCAACAAAATGACATGGCAACTTTACCTTTTCAAAATATGGAGGTTCAAAAGGCAACAATGCTAAAATATGATCATAATGTTTTTTAAATTTATGAACGCGACCCGGCTTCCATGCCCAAACTGATGGGGCCACATAATGCACTTTTTTTGTTTTAATTTTGATACGCTTAATAAAAGCATGGGAAAAACCAGGAGAATCAATTGTAAGAACCATATCGGGTTTATTATAATTAACTTCATTCGCAGCCTGAATAACTCTTTTACGTAATTGTTTCAAATGGGGTAATATTTCAATTAAGCCCATTAAAGATAACTCTTCCATTGGAAAAAGGCTGCTCAACCCTTCACCAATCATCATTGGACCGCCAATTCCCATGAAATCTACTTGATCATTCATTTGAAGTTTAAGAGACTTCATCAAACGTGCACCAAGTGCATCCCCCGAAGACTCTCCTGCTACAATGAAAATGAGAGGGCGGCTTCTCATCACTTCTTCCCTAAAGTTTCAGGGTCTATGGCTTGTAAGAAGATACCAAATTCATCTGCCTTCTTAATAACATCCTCTTTGTCCATAATGACCATCCCACAAGCATCGAAAGCAATTCCACGAATGCCACTTTCTTTTGCTCTATTTATTGTATCAAGCCCAATCGTTGGAAGGTCTGCACGAGTTTCTTGCCCAACCTTGCGCATTTTAACTAATATAGGTGCAGGCCCTGGCCTTCTTAAGGTTTTACACCGTTGCATCATAGCATCAGTACCTTCAATAGCTTCGACAGCGATGACTAGGCCATCTTGTAATATGACCCCTTGTCCTACATCTGCCGGTGCTATTATTTCTAAGATAGATACCGCCTTATGGATATCTGACCATGCCTGTTCATCTGGTTTTATAGAGCCAAGTCGCCCTTCCCCATGCATTGTATCACCAAGAATATCTTGAATACCAAGGACGTGAAAACCATGATCCTCTTCTAAGAAGCGAATGAGGGCTGATAGTAAGCCATCATCCCCTTTTTTAAGGGCTCCGGTCTTAAGAATGAATTTCAATGCAGTTGCATCTGGGCGTAATGCAGTTAAAGAGGGCCTCCTTACTGGCCCAGCCATAATGACATCTTTAACATCATTTTTTTTTAACAGCTTTATCACTTTTCCTGCAGCACCAAGACGAACTAATGTAAAAGGATGCCCCTTGTAATCATCAACATTCACTTGGCCTTCAAGGCCTACGATAAAATAAGGTTTGTTTTGTGCTATACAAGCATCAACAAGGCGCAATGGTAAACGGCCACTACCAGCAATGATGCCGATTTTAGCCATTTTTCCCATCATTATTTCCCTTGTTCTGATGCAGGTTGTGTAAACCCACGGGATGTTTCTGCTTGAAGGAAATTTAAAATATCCATAACAGCCTCAACAGATTTTAAATCATTATCAATCTCTTCTACACGGGATTGTAATGTACCTGATCCACTGAATAGGGTCTTGTAAACATTTCGAATAGCATGAATATCAGACTTAGCAAATCCACGACGTTTTAAACCAATAAGGTTCAAACCAGAAAGATTAGCACGCTCTCCCATAACAGAACCGTAAGGGATTACATCATTTTCAACCCCTGACATTCCTCCAATCATAGCATGTTCACCAATGCGAACAAATTGATGTACTGCAGATAACCCTCCAACGATAGCAAAGTCACCTAGTTCTACGTGACCTGCCAGAGTAGCATTATTAGCTAAGATAACATTATTCCCAATGATGCAATCATGGGCGACATGTGTACCAATCATAAAAAGGCCATTGTCACCGACACGCGTGACAGCCCCCCCACCTTCGGTACCGGGATTCATTGTCGCATGTTCACGGATCGTATTATTCGACCCGATAATCAATTCAGATTTTTCCCCATGGAATTTTAAATCCTGCGGTCTTGTACCGATAGAAGCAAAAGGAAAAATTTCAGTTCCTTCACCAATAGTTGTCACACCATCGATAACAACGTGGGAATGTAATTTAATGCCTTTTGACAGTTTAACATCGGGTCCAATTACAGAATAAGGGCCAACGGAAACGTCACTGTCCAATTCAGCTTTTGGATCAATAACAGCCGTTGAATGAACATTTGTCATATTAAGCGTCCCGAATCATAGCTGAAAAAATGGCTTCAGCAACGACTTGTCCATCAACCTTTGCTGTACCTTCAAATTTCCAAACAGGGCCACGTTGTTGTTTTTTATGTACATGAAGTTTTAAAAGGTCTCCCGGAACGACAGGGCGACGGAATTTTGCTTCATTAATAGACATGAAATATACAAGTTTTCCTTCAGCTTCAGCACCCATGCTAGAAACAACCATAACGCCAGCAGTCTGGGCCATCGCTTCAATAATCAAAACACCCGGCATGATTGGCTTTTGTGGAAAGTGACCTTGAAAATGTGGCTCTGATGCAGTTACACCTTTCACACCAATAGCCCACTCATGCGCCACAATATCTTCAATCTTATCGACCAGAAGAAAGGGATAACGATGAGGAATCCGATCCATAATTTTTAATACATCAATGTCTTTTAAATATTCATTTTCTTCCGCATCTGACATCGGCTTATCCCTTTTTCTTCATCAATCGTGTTGTTGTTGCATGACGCTTACGCCACGTATTTATAGGTTCAGCAGGGAAACCACCAACGATACTTCCTGCAGCTAAATTTTTTGTAACACCTGCTTTTGCAGCAATTTGCACACCGCTACCAATTTTTAAATGGCCACTAATTCCAGACTGTGCACCGCATACGACAAAGTCACCTAATTCAGTGCTACCTGCAATTCCGGACATTGCTGCCATCACGCAACCGCGGCCTAATTTTACATTATGGGCAATATGGATAAGGTTATCGATTTTACATCCGTCCCCAATAATAGTATCAGGTCCCATGCCACGATCAATTGTAGAGTTTCCACCGATCTCTACTTTATGACCAATGATCACACGACCTGTTTGGGGAACATCCACAAATCCCGCGGGATCAATGGCAAAACCAAAACCACGACTTCCTATTCGAACACCAGAATGAATATTCGCAAAAGTACCTACTTTGCAATATTCAAGGCTTGCGTTACTTCCAATCCTACTGTCATCACCAACTGTAACACCTTCACCAATAACAACATTAGCAGCAATCAAACAACGTTTACCAATTTTAGCATAAGGACCAATCCAAACTCCTGCTTCAATTTGGCACCCCTCACCTATTTCTGCTGTTGCATCAATGTTAGAACTTTTATTAATTCCACTTAGAACATCCGGGAGAGGGTGAAACATCTGGGACACGAGTGCAAAAGATAGATGTGGATTTTTAGAAATTAACCCTACGCAATAGACAGGTAAATCCTTAATAAATTCTTGTTTTAAGATGACCGCACCAGCTTGTGTCGTCAAAAGATCTTTTACATATTTAGAATTATCTAGAAAACTAATATCGTTCTTACCTGCAGTTGATAGTGGACTTACACCAGCAAATTTTAAATTGGAACTTTTGCTTTCAGTTGTTGTTTTAGAGTTTTCTAGAATAGCATTTAATGAAAAAGGGCCATTCACAGGGAAAAAATTATAATCTGCCATAATTATTGACCAGCTAAATCAACAGTTTGAATTTCAGAATTTAGAATTTCTAAAATTTGTTTACTTATATCAAGTTTTTCCATACGTGCATAATGAACAACCCCTGCTTTTGAACCAATATTCAGAACTAAATCAATATTTTCAGCTGCAGAGTATGAAATAATAACTTTATTAAGTGCGGTTCTAATTTGTTGACGCCCTTTAGCATAAACCTGGTCTAATAGTTGCTTCCTTTTAGACGTTTCTTGCTGAAGGTTAGCTCTTTCGTTTTGAAACTCTTTTACTTTAACAGAAAACGCTTCAGATGAGAGGAGTGCGCGCTGAGTTTCAATCTCATCGCCTTTTGCCTTTAATTGATTTTGAAGTTTTCCAACTTCATTCTGAAATGAAATTCTTTTTTCGTTTATTTGTGTAGTCAACGAATTCCAAGCAACACTAGCCCGCTCGACTTTCTCAATATTTATCACGGCAATAGAATTACCAAGAATCTCTTGAGAGTAGGCGTTAGAATTAAATAATATTAAACATAATGTACAAATAACGATTATATATTTTTGTATCTTAATCATAAAATAAACCTAACTATAACCGAGTACCGAAACTAAATCGGAATACTTCTGTTTTGTCATACGACTCTTTAGAAATAGCTTGTGCAAAATCTAAACGCATAGGTCCTAATGGAGAATCCCAGTCGACACCAACACCAATAGAACTTCTAAGTGAGTTAGCAGATAAAACGTTTGTCCCTGTTTCTTCTGCACCAGTAAGGGTGCCTAGATCTGAGAATAGAGCCCCGCGAAGGCCAAATTCTTTTGGTACACCAAGAGGGAACCTCAATTCGACTGTTCCTAATAGTAGGTTTTTCCCACCTAAAGCATCTTCTGATGTTTTATCTCGTGGTCCTATACCACCGGAGTCAAAACCTCTAAAATTACTGCCTCCAGCAAAAAATCGATCATTCAAACGAACATTATCCCCACCATAGCCCATAATATTAGAAAATTGACCTGAGGTTTCTAATGTTAAATCTTCTTGTAAGAATGAAACAAAATAACTTCCTTTAAATGTGGAGCTAAAATAATTAACATCCCCACCGAGACCAGCTAAATCATTACTCATGGAAAGCATATACCCATCCGTTGGGTTTATTCTGCTATTGCGTCGATCATAACTTAAAACTTGGCCAAAACTTGCGACTGTTTTTTCGCCTTCTTCGGCTTTCACATAGATAGAAGCATCACTACTAACGTTTGTTACATCTTCATTAGCTATTCTGAAGTTTAATGATTGACCCCAATATTCCGCTAAGTCATACCCTGTACGTAGACTAAATCCTGTTTCTGAATTGTCAGATGATGAAACGTCTTGATTGTCCACTGATAAATGAAAAACATCATAACCAGCAGATAATTCACGATCCAAGAAGTATGGTTCAGTAAAAGATAAATCAATAGAGGATTCAGTTTGTCCTATTTGAGTAGAGATCCTTAGGTGCTGGCCCTTACCCAATAAATTATTCTCTTCAATCGCAATTTCGGCTAAGAAACCTGCTGTTGTTGAATAACCACCACCAATTGACAACTCACCTGTTGATTGTTCTTCGACATCGACCTGAACAATGGTTTGGCCAGAGCTATTTCCAGGAATGTTATTAACTTCAACATTTTTAAAATAGCCTAAATCCCGAATACGTTGGCGAGAGCGACGAAGTTTAGACACATTAAATGCATCGCCTTCTACCAAAGTGAATTCACGACGAACAACTTCATCTTTAGTCCGAACATTCCCGCGAATTTCAATACGCTCTACATATACTTTCGGTGCTTCTGTAACAACAAATTCGATAGAAATAATATTATTTTCTGTATCCCGATTGATATTAGGATTGATATCTACAAATGCAAAGCCTTCTTCATTCAATGCCTCTGTTAAATCATCTACATTTTTTTCAAGAATATTTGCATTGTACCAATCATCAACTTCGATATCTACCAAAGGCATTAAAGAAGTCGTATCAACACCATCAATTTTAGATAAAATAGAATATTGACCAAACTTATAACGCTCACCTTCATCAATAGTAAAAGTAACATAGAAACCTGTTTTATCTTCACTTAATTCGGCAACAGCAGATACAACACGAAAATCAGCAAAGCCATTTCTTAAATAATAGCGGCGTAATAATTCTCTATCAAATGTTAATTTATCTGGATCATAAGTATCTGCATCACTTAGGAAGCTATACCAACGGGTTTGTTTTGTTAATAATTCTTCTTCTAAACCCGAATCAGAAAAGTACTTATTTCCTATAAAACTAATTTTATGAATACCTGAATCAGGGCCTTCTTCAATTTCAAATGCTAGATCTACACGATTTTGATCAAGTTGAATAATTTTTGGTTCAACTTTTGCTGCAAAGCGTCCACTACGCCTATAAACTTCAAGAATCCTTTTAACATCGTTCTGTACTCTCGTCCTTGTGTAAACAACACGAGATCTTAACTGAGTCTCAGAATCTAAAACTTCATCTTTAATACGAAGGTTTCCCTCAAAAGCAACTCTGTTTATAATAGGATTCTCTACAACTTTAATTTCAATTGAATCATTCCCTAAACGTGAAATGACAACATCAGCAAATAAACCTGTCGCATAAAGTTTCTTTAGGGAACTATTAACGGTTTCTCCAGAATAAGGATCACCAACCTTGAGATTTAAATAAGAAAGGATGGTTTCTTCTTCAATTCTTTGTAAACCAGATATGAAAACCTCTTTTAGAACAGGGCCCTTGGGTGCCAAAGCACTTTCACTATTATCTATTGAAGTTCCCAGATTTACAGGAGGTACCACTGGAATAGATTGTGCCATACCTGATGTGTTTATTGCTAGAACTGTTAACAACGTCGTTACAGATAATATGTTCTTATTAAAAAGAGGATTCATTCAACTGCTCAAATACTTAGTATATTAATTCTAATTACCTAAATTGATTAGGAATTCCCACTTCGATTGATACCTTATTTAATAGGAAAGTCAAAGTGTAATATTTATTAAGAGATGCCAAATATCTTAAACAAATCATTCCCCATTACAAAGACCATTAAAGTTAATAAGAATGCGAGGCCAATTCGTAAACTCATTTCTTGAATTCTTTCAGAAACAGGGCGTCTAAAGATCGCCTCCACAGCATAAAAGAGTAAATGTCCGCCATCTAACATTGGTATAGGGAATAAATTAAGTAAACCAAGGTTTATAGAGAGCAATGCCACAAAGTTAACCATTGCTAAAGCACCAAGATTGCCGACATCTTTGGACATTTCTGCAATCCGTATAGGCCCACCTAGGTTATCAACATCCCCCTCACCTACAAATAATTTTCCGATTTCATGGAAGGTCATCGCTGTTATATTCCAAGTATATTTAGCCCCTTCAATTACGGATTCAACGATCCCCATTGTTTCCATAACTGGTGCACTAATTGAAATACCTAAACGATAGAATTTTTGTTCAACACCATCTTTATCTTTTATTTCAACTTCATTAGCAGCTGCAGAAACTTTCTTCTGTAAGCCATCACGTATAATCATGTAGTTAACAACAGCACCACCATTCGACTTTACAGATTTTACGAGGTCACCAAAATTATCAATTGGAACCTCATTGGCTTGAACAATAATATCACCAAGCATAAACCCAGCTTCCTCAGCTGCAGATCCCTGCATGACTGGACCAATACCCGTATCTAAATAATTTTGATAAACAGGACGCCCTATTGATAAAAAGAGGAGAGCAAAAATTACGATGGCAAATAGAAAGTTAATTAAAGGACCT
>CBFCZA010000031.1:0-13449 GCA_965602285.1 uncultured Curvivirga sp.
CGAGACGCAAGCTGTAGAGACGTTCGCGATTCCAAATAACCGGTACCATATAATAAATAGCACCAAAGGAAATCAATGCATTCCAACCAAGCGCACCTGAATGTACATGACCAACTGTCCAATCTGTATAATGACTTAGCGCGTTTACAGCACGAATAGACATTAATGGACCTTCAAAAGTACTCATCCCGTAAAAGGCAATTGATGTAACCATCAATCGCAAGATCGGATCTGTACGTAACTTATCCCAAGCACCAGATAGGGTCATCAAACCATTAATCATGCCGCCCCAAGATGGCATCCACAACATCACAGAGAAAACCATCCCTAATGTTTGAGCCCACTCTGGCAAAGCAGTGTAATGAAGATGATGAGGGCCTGCCCAGATATAAAGGAAAATCAACGCCCAAAAATGAATGATAGATAAACGATAAGAGTAAATTGGGCGATTAGCCTGTTTAGGGATGATATAATACATCATTCCAAGGAAGCCCGCAGTTAGGAAGAAACCAACAGCATTATGCCCATACCACCACTGTGTTAATGCCCCTTGAACACCAGCAAAGTAGGAATAAGAATGAGACCCAGAAAAAGAAACAGGTATCGTAAGGTTATTTACGACATGCAATAAAGCCACAGTCACAATAAACGCAAGGAAGAACCAGTTTGCCACATAGATATGAGCTTCTTTACGGCGCATAAGCGTGCCAAGAAAAGCCGTTAAATATACGACCCATACCAAGGTTAACCATATGTCAGCATACCATTCAGGTTCTGCATATTCTTTACCTTGTGTAACACCTGTTACATAACCAACAGCAGCCATGACGATAAACATCTGGTATCCCCAGAAAATAAATCGCCCCGTTGCCACCCCACCCCATAAAGGTGCACGGCACGTTTTTTGTACCACCAAAAGAGAAGTACCTATTAAGGCAGACCCTCCGAAAGCAAAAATGGCACCACTCGTATGCAATGGACGCAAACGCCCAAAAGAGAACCATTCTAAATCAAGATTAAGCGCGGGAAACGCTAGTTGAAAAGCAATATAGACACCAACAGTAAAAGCCACGACTCCCCAGATTGTCGCTGCGACGGTAAATAACCGCACAACGCCCAAATCATAAGGAATGGCACCGTTAGTGTTTGCTGTGTCAGCAACCACTGCCTGGCTCATGTTAAACCCTCCAGGTTATTTGTTTCATTCAGATACTAAATCGCCATCTGAACATTTTATTAATTCAACCTATCTCTAATCCAAAATCCCCTCACACAACATTGACACATATCAAAGTCACGAAAGAAAATTGTCTATAAATACAGATTATATTCAAACAGCTAAGATTATATTATATAAGCTTAACATATTTTATTATTTGAAAAAAATAAACTTTGAATTACTCTAAACTAAATGCAAATGTCATATTTATATGATAAATTGTGATTTCAAAATAAGGATAAAAAATAATGTCAAATTGGGTAATTGGAATAATTATGACACTAGTATCATTCGTAGGTCTTTTTGTATCCAGCCAAGCATCAGACACTACGATGGCATGGGTAGGAATGTTTATTTTCCTCTCTGGATTAGCATTTGTCTATGGCTCAATTATCAAATCAACTTAAAGAGCAAGCCCACGGAACGTTGAGCAGGGATATGAGGTTGAAGACAAACCCTTTCAACCCTTATCTCTATCCAGCTCCACATCAACTGCATGCGAAAGTGCGGTTACGACAGCATTAGCCAACGCATGATTATCTCCCTTTATTTCGTCGCGATAGACGACCCTGAGAGCCTCAAAATGCTGAACTACCAATTCAAAAGAAAAGGTATCTTTACTTTTACGGGCACTCGCATATCTACAAAATGACTTTCCGATGTCACTCACAAGGGGGAAATTAAATGTGGCTCCCTGCCCTCGCATATTATGGACAATATTATAAACTTGATCCAAGTGCTTCATATCATGGTCTTTTTTAAAATCAACAATTAGACCTTCTAAATATTTGATATCACTTCCTAATTTATCAAAATATTCGGTTGATAGTTCACGCATTGCATCGTCTGCTTGCTGAAAAGCTATTTCAGGATTTACGCCACCTGTTAGCGGAACCTTACCTTTAAGGTTTTTCGGGTTTTTTACCATCTGATACCATTCATCACTTGCGTCAGATGGTACTTTTGGAATTTTCGTAGTTATTGTCATTCTAAATCCAAGCCCTCACTATGTTAAATTGTCAATGATACGACGTTCGTCATTTTCATATTCTAATTTTAACCTTCGGCGACAAGGGCCAAAAAATTTCTTCGTTCTGACATAAGGTCTTGGCCGCTCTACAATAGAGACTAATCTTGCATATAAGGCACGCGCAGAAACAGGCTTAGCAAGAAATTCTGTAATACCAAAATCTCTCGCGGCAAGCACTTTACTTTTTTCTGTATACCCCGTCAGCATGATGACCGGAATAAAAGGATCCGGCGTATCGGGATTCTTTCTTAGGCCTGCAATAAATTCAGGCCCGTCCATTGGGGTCATAACCCAATCACATATAATAATATCAGGCTTAAACGATCGAGTTTCAACCATTGCATCATAGCCATCTTTTGCAAATTTTACGGTTGAAATGCCCAATACATTTAGCATACGCTCCATGACTTTGTGCATAAACTTGCAATCATCAACCACGAGGACACGTAAGTTTGAAAAATCATAATGTTTGGCTAACATTTTAACAAACAGCCCTTTCAAACATCACCAATAATAGTTTCCAAAACCATTATACTACTTTAACTCAATGGAATAATAGCATTATTTAGAATATTTTTAAATATTTATTCCTTCTTTTAGAATAAAGTTTTCAAAACAATAAAAACTTATAAATAGTTTATTTTTTTTACTAAATATTTTTCATTTTTTACTTCCCGTATCCACAATGTAGCTATATCTTCTCTTAATAGTTAAGTTGATTTATTCAAGGGGGAAATATATTGTCAGTCCATAACGATCCCGGATTGGGCCGCATTTTAAATAGACGCTCTTTTGCCCCTGGCGATGTAATTTTTCATGAAGGGAACACGGGCTCTCAAGCATTTGTCATTCAACGTGGTCGCGTTCGAATTGTAAAAAAAATGGCCAATGGCGAAAAAGGTACTTTGGGTTTCATTGAAACTGGTGGCATTTTTGGTGAGATGGCCTTGTTGGATGATAGTAATCGCATGGCATCAGCAGTGGCCGATGAACCAACCGTCGTCATTATCATTGCAGAAGAAACGCTAAAGCAAAAATTGAAAAAAAGTAATCCCGTTATAAAGATGATGTTACTTGTTATGATTCGAATGCTTCGAAATATGTCCAGTGACGTAGCAATGGAACCTGTGGATCTGGAATCATTAACTTTCAACTATAATCCCACGCCCTCTAGACAAAAGTAAGATACGATAGATATGGCCGAAATTAAAATCCTATCAAAACTAACCTTCCCTCCAAATGAACCTATCTATCGACAAGGTGACATTTCCGAGGATATATTTCTGATCCAAAAAGGCACGGTAGAAATTTATAACCTTGATGAAGATGGCAATGAACAACGCCTTAATCTAGTCGGGGAAGGGTTCACATTTGGAGAACAAGCCCTCATTTCAGCAGGAGAACGTACAGATTCTGCACGTTCGATGACAGATGTCCAAGTGGTTGCCGTAAATCGACGCAACCTAGACAAACAACTCAATCAAGAAGATCCTTTCATCGCAGCTCTTTTTCGAATTATTCAAAACAACATGAAATCTGTAACCGAAATGGGTAAGGCAAGCGACGTGGATGTTGCGAAACTTACAGATATGCTCACCATGACGGAGGAAGATGGCGATATGATTGATGGTGAGGACGACGAAGACGTCTTCGTATGACCGTGTCAAAACCAACCAATACTGATGATAAGTTATCTCCATCTTTCGGCCACAAGGATGTAACTCTGCATAAAGAAGAGACGCTTTATGATGGTTACTTTAAAATGAAGCGTTACACCTTGTCCCACCCAAGCTTTTCAGGGAAAACCATTGGCCCTTTTACACGAGAAATATTTGAACGTGGCCATGCAACAATCTGCCTTCCATATGATCCTATCCGTAATGAAGTCGTCTTAATAGAACAATTTCGCCCCGGCCCCTATGTACATGGTGTAGATGAATCTTGGATCATAGAAACGGTTGCAGGCATCATCGATGATGGCCAAACACCTGAAGAGGTTGCCATACGCGAATCACAAGAAGAAGCAGGATGTGAGATAAATAAGCTTATTGATGCGGGCTTTTATTATCCAACTGGTGGCGGAAGTACAGAATCGCTACATTGTTATATTGGTATCTGTGATACATCTGAAATTGGTGGCCTTCACGGGCTTGATATTGAATCAGAAGATATTCGTGCATTTACATGCTCACTTTCTGAAGCAGTAGAAGCAGCATTGTCTGGAAAAATCACCAATATGCCTCTTGTTGTTCTGCTACAATGGTTAGCATTAAAAAAATCCACCCTCGATTTTACAGTCTAGACTTGAAATTTTCCTTTAAAGATATTAACTAAATGTAGTTATATTTAAAGGACACAAAAATTATGGAATATAAAAAAGACTTTCTAGAAGCAATTGGTAACACGCCCTTGATTAAACTACAGGGTCCTTCTGAAAAGACTGGTTGCACAATTTTAGGTAAAGCGGAGTTCATGAACCCCGGTGGGTCTGTAAAAGATCGTGCAGCGAAAGCCATTATTTTGGATGCAGAAAAAAAGGGATTACTCAAACCTGGCGGTGTTATCGTAGAGGGCACAGCAGGCAATACAGGTATTGGCCTTGCCCTTGTGGGCAATGCTTTAGGCTATCGCACAGTGATTGTTATTCCTGAAACACAGTCGCAAGAAAAGAAAGATATGCTACGTCTTGCGGGCGCAGATCTACGTGAAGTGCCTGCACTTCCCTATAAAGACCCAAATAATTATGTTAGATATTCAGGCCGACTTGCAGAAGAAATCGCTGCAACAGAAGAAAATGGCGCCATATGGGCGAACCAATTCGATAATGTTGCAAATAAGCAAGGCCATTACGAAACTACAGGCCCCGAGATTTGGGATCAAACTGATGGCAAAGTAGATGCTTTTATCTGTGCAGTAGGTTCAGGTGGAACACTTGCGGGCGTTGCTGACGCATTACGCGAGAGAAACAAAGACATCGTTATTGGCCTAGCTGATCCCGGTGGGGCTGCCCTTTATGAATATTACAAAAATGGAGAATTAAAATCTGAAGGGACATCTATCTCTGAAGGCATTGGTCAGGGCCGCATCACAGCAAACCTTGAAGGGCTAAAAGTAGATGAACCATTCCGTGTAAGCGATGAAGAAGCATTACCTGTAGTGTTTGATCTATTGAAACATGAAGGACTTTGCCTAGGTGGTTCTTCCGCTATCAATGTGATGGGTGCGATGAAATTGGCTGAAAAAATGGGGCCGGGTCATACGATTGTAACTATGCTTTGTGATTATGGAACACGTTATCAGACAAAATTATTCAATCCTGAATTCCTAAAGGAAAAAGGCCTACCCTACCCTAATTGGCTTTAACCCAAGGTACAAAGAGGGTCTTTAAGTCCACATTATTTATTATAGATAAGCGATCACATATATTGTGATCGCTTATTCTGATTTTGATCACAATTTTCATTGACCTAGCAGCAACAATTTAAAACAATGGAAACCAGAATTAATCAGGAGCTACTATAATGACGTTAGATTTATTTCGCAATGACGCCTATCAAAAAACTTGTGAGGCAGAAGTCATAGGTATCAATGATTTAAACGGTATCATTTTAGATAAAACGATCTTTTACCCTACTGGTGGTGGACAGCCCGGCGATTCTGGCACCTTAACCTTGCCCGATGGCAGCAATCTAGAAATTGCAACCACAGTAAAATCAAAAGAAAATGAAGACATTATCCACGTCCCAGCTGAAGGCCAAACCTTGCCCAAGGTTGGCGATCAGGTAACCGCGACAATCCATTGGGAAAATCGCCATATTTATATGCGCATGCATAGTGCCATGCATTTAATGTGCGCAGTCGTTCCATGTGGTGTTACCGGGGGACAAGTCGGCAAGGATAAAAGCCGATTAGATTTTGATATCGGAGAACATACCCTTGATAAAGAAGAAATTACGAATGCTATCAATGCATTAATAGAATCAGACTATCCAACCAAAAACATGTGGATCACGGACGAAGAATTGGGTAAAAATCCAGAACTGGTAAGAACAATGTCAGTTCAACCGCCACGATCCAGCGGTAAAATTCGGCTTGTTAAAATAGGTGACGATATAGACATACAGCCTTGTGGTGGAACCCATGTTTTACGGACAGGTGAAATCGGCCCTATACGCGTCTCAAAAATTGAGAATAAAGGTAAAAGAAACCGTCGCGTCCATATCGTATTTGATACACCAGCTTAAAAAAGAGACAAACAATGCCCTTTAAAAACCCACATGCCCTCGTCGAAAGCAATTGGTTAGAATCACATATTGATAATCCAACAATAAAAATCCTTGATGCGAGCTGGCACATGCCCAATCTAGGCAGAGATGCTAAAGCCGAATATAAAGAAAGCCATATTCTCGGCGCAACATATTTCGATATTGATTCTATTTCCGATGGATCAAGCGAGCTTCCCCATATGCTTCCTAGTGCAGAAACATTTTCAAAAATTGTTGGGGAGATGGGCATTGATAATGATACGCACGTGGTTATCTATGATTCTTATGGATTGTTTTCTGCGGCACGCGCATGGTGGATGTTTAGAGCATTTGGCCATGAGAAAGTATCCCTTTTAAATGGTGGGACTGTTAAATGGATAGAAGAAAACCGCCCAATGACCTCTAATGAAACGAAAGTTGATACAGCTTCGTTCAAGGCTACATTTAACCCTGATATGGTTAAATCAATTGAAGATATCCAGACAAACCTAGAAACCAATGATTTCCAAGTTATTGATGCACGTGCACGCGATCGATTCTTTGGTAAAGTCCCAGAACCGCGGCCTGGGCTTCGATCTGGTCATATCCCCAACGCCTTAAACTTACCGTTTAATCTTCTATTAGAAGAAGATAAAACGTTGAAAAGTAACACCGATATTACAGGTTTGTATGAAGGGGAAAATTTAGATTTCTCTAAACCTGTTATTGCCAGCTGTGGAACAGGGGTTACAGCCTGCGCCCTAAACCTTGGGCTTTATTTAATTGGCAAGGAAGACGTTTCTGTTTATGACGGCAGCTGGACAGAATGGGGTGGTCGTCAAGATACGCCGATTGAAACTGAATAAATACGCCGATTGAAACTGAATAAGTCGTTTGAAAGTCTAAACCATGTCAGAATTTTCTATTCGTGCCTTTAAATCTGGTGAAGAAGAAAATATTGCTGCCCTTTGGGAGCGATGTGATCTCATTCGACCATGGAATAACCCTCTTGAAGACATTGAAATAGCAAACAAAACACAAACAACAGAGATATTTGTTGGTGAGAAAGACGGACAAATAATGGCGTCTGTTCTTGTTGGTTTTGATGGTCATCGTGGTTGGATCTATTATTTGGCTGTAAGCCCTGAACAGCAAGGTGCAGGATATGGTCGTGCGATGATGCGGGCTGCAGAAATATTTTTATTAAAACTAGATTGTCCCAAAGTTGAACTTATGATTCGCCCGGAAAACCATAGAATTCGTGAGGTCTATGAAAGCTGTGGTTATGAATTTGAAGACCGTACATTGATGGTGCGTTGGTTAAAGAAACCGCAGGATTTACCAATCGAAGAACCAACTCAAGCGATAGAAGATCAACTACCAGTCATGATTACTTATTTAGAAATGACTTCTGCGCCTAAGTCTGCCCCACGACCATTACCAGTGCAAAATTCGCCTGTGTCATTGGTAAAATTGAAAGACTGCACCGTTTCATTTTACCGCCACCTTTATAACACAATCGGTGAAAAATGGATGTGGTGGGAAAAGCGTATCGCAACCAATGAAGAAATTCATTCCATTGTGACCAGAGATACCACAGACCAATATTTACTTTCAGTTGGTGGCGTTCCTGCAGGTTGGGCCCAATTAGATAACCTTGGTGATTTTGAAGGCAAAGGCCAAACAATGGAAGTTGGCTATTTTGGTTTATTTCCTGACTTTTTAGGCAGAGGCCTAGGCCCTTATCTTCTTGATTTTGCCATTCAAACCGCATGGGCACATCCAAGCAAGCCAAGCCGCGTCCAGCTGAACACATGCACATTAGACCATCCATCTGCGCTACCCACTTATCAAAAATCTGGGTTTTCACCTTACAAACAAGAATTAGAAATGATAACAGACCCACGTAAAACGGGCGTCATTCCCAACCAAATAGAGTTAGCCCAACCGCTGCCTAAAAGAACATAGAAAATCAAAGGATAATAAGATGATCGTTGGTATCCCAAAGGAAATTAAACCACAAGAAGGCCGCGTGGCCCAAATGCCTGAACAGGTAAAACTACTTACCGAAGCAGGTATCAGGGTTGTTGTCGAAAAAGATGCTGGCATTATTTCTGGCGTATCTGATGCGGATTATTTAGCCGCAGGTGCAGAAGTATTAGCGACAGCAAAAGAAGTATATGACACGGCGACTTTAATCGTAAAAGTTAAAGAGTTCCTAGAGGCTGAATACCCTCTTCTTCGCAAAGAACATATCCTTTTCACTAATATCCATCCAGCAGCCCTACCAAAACAAGTAGATGCGATGATGGGAACAGGCCTTGCAGCCATTGCAGCAGAAGATTGCCACGAGTTTGGTTCACCAAACTGTGCCCTTGCCGGTGAAGTTGGCGCATTTGAAGGCATTCGCTATTGTTTTGCCCCACATGGCGGAAGTGGCCGCCATTTCTATGGCCACTTTGGATCGCAACCTATCAAAGCCGCCGTTATTGGTTTGGGAAATGTGGGCCGTGGGGCGCTTCGTGTTCTTCTTTCCCTTGGCATTGAAGTTGTTGGTTTTGATATTTCTGATGGCATTCGTTATCGTACAGAACAAGATTGGGACCATAGCAACTTTACCACAGCACATATTGATGATTTCGGGGCGCAAAAAGGCGACTTTGACCTAATCATTAACTGTGTTCTTTGGCCTAAGCATCGAAATGATCATTTGATTTCACGTGAAGATTTAAAATCGCTAAAACCAACCTGTGTGATCAGTGATATTTCTTGTGATGAAGGCGGTGCTGTAGAGACCTGCCGTTCAACTGTATGGGAAGATCCAACATATCGTGAAGAAGGTATCTTACATTTCTGCGTAGATAACATCCCAGGTAGCGTTCCTGTTGCCGCCAGTGCAGGATATAGCCGTGCGTTATACCCACATATTGTCAGCATCATTAATAATGGCTGGAAAGAGGCATGTAAAAAAAATTCTTATCTTGCCCGCGGCTTAGTATGTGCAGAAGGCACCTTAACCCATGCAGAAACCGCCCGTATTCAAGAGCGAGATCGCACAGAAACAGAAACCTTCTTAAACGCGTAACAATTGCGCTACATGTTTTGCAATCGCAAGGGAAGACGTTAACCCCGGCGATTCAATACCAAACAAATTCACGAGCCCTGAAATACCATGTGTTTCAGGGCCGTCGATTCTAAAGTCAGCCGCCTCTTCACCGGGCCCAACTAATTTGGGGCGCATTCCAGAATAACCAGCTTGTAAGCTTCCATCTTCCAAATCTGGCCAATAACTTCTAACAGCCTCATAAAAGCTATCACCTCTACTTGGTTCTACTGGATAGTCTTCTAATTCTGGAATTTCTTTATCTAACCATTGCGTATCTGGGCCAAACTTAGCTTGCCCTCCGAGATCCACCGTAATATGCACCCCAAGGCCTGCTTCATTTGGCATCGGATAAATCAAATGTTGAAATGGACTTTTCCCTGCTAAGGTAAAATAGTTCCCCTTGCAGACATATGACTTAGGTTTAAATTCATTCCCTAGGCCTATTGTCTTGCTTGCTATATCTGGTGCGTAAAGGCCAGCGCTATTGATGACTTGGCTTGCTTGTATGGTCATTGGGGCATCGCCGCCCATATCCAGTATAATTCCATCATTTTCAATTTTAATAGATAGTACCGGCGCATTGAATGCTATCATGGCACCATGGGATTCTGCATCCCCTTGATAAGATAACATCAACCCATGACTATCTACGATACCTGTACTAGGTGACAGTAATGCCCCAACTGTTTTCAGGTTTGGTTCTAAGGCAATCGCTTCTTCAGCACTTAGATAACGAAGATCATTCACACCATTTGCTTCTGCCTTGGCTTTTATTACCCCAAGGCCTTCAAGTTGTTGTTGGTCTGTTGCGACAATCATTTTCTGGCAATTTCGATATTCCACCCCGTGGCTTTCACAATATTGATAAAGAAGTTCTTTACCTTCTACACAGAACTTTGCTTTCAAGCTGCCTGCGGGATAATAAATGCCTGCATGGATCACTTCAGAATTTCGTGAACTTGTCCCTGTACCAATGGCATCCGCCGCCTCTAACACAAGAACTTCATGACCAGACATTGCTAATTCTCGCGCAATAGCCAGCCCAACAACACCTGCTCCAATTACAACTGTGTCAATTTTTTCCATTACAAAACCCTTAATTAATCATCGCTGTCTCTTGCCAGTCTTCTCCCTCGCTGCTATCACGAATTATATCACTAGACAATCTAATGAATGAAAAAGGGACAAAAAATGGGGTCGAATACTAAAAACAAGCATGACGATACAATTCTTACACATGCTGGGCGTAAACCTCATAAAAATAAAGGTGTCGTGAACCCTCCTGTATACCACGCATCTACTATTTTATTCCCTACGCTAGCCGATCTAAATCGCCCGAAAAAATTTGGAGATGTTGGTTATGGTCGCAAAGGCACCCCCACAACATTCGCCTTTCAAGAAGCTGTCGCCGAATTAGAACATGGCTATGCAACCTTTGCCACGGCCTCGGGCCTTGCTGCTGTTACAACTGCTATCATGGCTGTATGTAAATCTGGCGGACATCTTTTGCTTGTAGATAACGTATATGGACCATCACGTAGTTTCATGGACAAAGTCATGACCCGTTATGGTGTTGAAACAGAATATTATGATCCGTTGATTGGTGAAGGCATCAAAGACCTTATTCGTGACAACACATGTGCGATTTTCATGGAAACACCCGGAAGTTGGACTTTTGAAATGCAGGATATCCCTGCCATTGTTGCAGAAGCCCAAAAGAAAGATGTTATTACGATCATCGACAATACATGGGCTGCAGGTTATTTCTTTAAACCCCTTGATCATGGTGTAGACATTTCTGTACAAGCCGCAACAAAATATATTGTCGGCCATTCCGACGCCATGATGGGGGTTATTACTTGTAATGAAAAAACCTTCCCACTTGTTGAAGAAATGATGTTCCAACAAGGTATGTGTGCTGGTCCTGATGATATGTATCTAGCACAACGTGGTTTGCGTAGTATGGGGACCCGCCTTCGCCAACATCACACGAATGGCATTAAAGTCGCAGAATGGCTACAGCAACGCCCAGAAGTCGAAAAAGTGTTACATCCGGCCCTACCAACAGATCCCGGCCACGAAATTTGGAAACGGGATTTCACAGGGGCCTGTGGCCTATTTGGCTTCATCATGGATAAACCTAGCCAAGATGCATTAGCTAACATGGTAGACCATATGCAACTCTTTGGTATGGGATACAGCTGGGGCGGCTTTGAAAGTCTTCTTATATCTGTGCACCCTGAAGGCATTCGAACGGCAACCAACTGGTCTGAAACAGGACAAACCATGCGTGTCCATATTGGTTTAGAAGATGTAGATGATTTGATTGCAGATTTGGAAGCTGGCTTTGAACGTTTGAAACAAGCCTAAACCTAAATGCGTAAATTAACAAAAAATCTAATGATACTATTTGGGTGCCTGTTAGGAATGACAGGCCCTGCCTTTTCTGATTCCCCTCCCTTAATTTTTGCAGCATCCAGCCTTTCCCCTGTATTCAAAGAGATAGGAGAGCTTTATTATAATAATACAAATGTTAAACCTGTCTTTTCCTTTGCCAGTAGTGGGGCATTAGCCCGTCAAATTTCATCAGGTGCACCAGCAGACCTTTTCATATCAGCAAATTTAAAATGGGCGGAC
This sequence comes from uncultured Curvivirga sp., assembly GCA_965602285.1. Classification (GTDB taxonomy): domain Bacteria; phylum Pseudomonadota; class Alphaproteobacteria; order UBA8366; family Aestuariispiraceae; genus Curvivirga. Next base: position 12,237 of record CBFCZA010000031.1, read on the forward strand.
TGGTTAAAAAATAAAAAGCATAGTGCGATCTTGAAAGATAAGGCAATCAGCACCAATCGATTAATATTAATCGCAGGGAAGAATGTTAATTCACTTCCAATCACAATACATGACCTTCCTAAATATATAGGGGCAAGCCGCCTTGCTATTGGGGATCCCAATCATGTACCTGCTGGCATTTACACAAAGCAGTCTTTATCGCACCTTGGTTTGTGGAATGTACTTAAAGATCAAATTGCACCTATGCAAAATGTGCGTGCAGCTCTCTATCTGGTGCAAACAAATGTCGCCCCTTTTGGTATTGTTTATCAATCAGACCTATATGGAAATGATAAAGTGAACTTCGTTGCCGCCCTGCCAAAAGCAACCCACGACCCAATTATTTATCAAGCAATATTACTTAATACACAAAATGAGTGGGCTGAAAGCTTCTACAAATTGTTAGAAACCACACAAGCACAAGAGATTTTCAAAAAATTTGGTTTTATACCAGCACAGTAAGGCTTATTATTTAAGTCATGATATTTGGACTAAGCGAATTTGAAGGAGCAGCATTATTGCTCAGTATTAAGGTTGCCAGTGTGGCGACCTTATCCTGCTTGCCCGTTGCTTTATTCTTTGCATGGCTCTTTGCCCGTAAAAGATTTTTAGGTAGAGAAGTTCTTATTGGCATTATCCACCTGCCCCTTGTCATGCCCCCAGTGGTAATTGGCCTTTTTTTATTAACATCTTTTGGTCCTGCAGGATTTATCGGAAAATATCTATATGACCTATTCGGATTAAGTTTTGCCTTCAATTGGAAAGGGGCTGCACTGGCTGCGGCAGTTATGGCTCTCCCCCTTATGGTAAGGGCCATCCAGTTAGCTATAGAATCTATCCCTGAAAAATATGAAGGGGCGGCCAGAAGCCTAGGCAGCTCCCCGTTAAAAACATTTTTAACCATTACCCTACCGCTGGCAATTCCCGGACTGCTAGGTGCTGTTATTTTAGGGTTTGCACGTAGTTTGGGGGAATTCGGTGCCACGATCACTTTTGTATCGAACATTCCCAGTCACACACAAACTCTACCCCTTGCTCTTTATAGCATAGCACAGAACCCCGATGGTGAAGCAGCTGCTACTCGTTTAGCTATCATTTCAGCCGCACTCGCCCTAAGTGCACTCATTCTTTCGGAAATATTAGCACGCAAAGCTAAAAAATCATTGGGGAGAGG
>CBFCZA010000032.1:0-13152 GCA_965602285.1 uncultured Curvivirga sp.
GGGCATTACCTGCTTTATCCAACATTCGATAAACACCGGGACTATCGCCCAAATGATCAAGATAGGATTTGATAACCTTTACTCCACGGTTCAACCCACTGCGTGCTTTTTCAGTGCCCGGTGCATTGGAATCGTATCCATCGATGTTTTCTATATCATTATTATTGTTTGATGGTGGATTGATGGGGTTGTTCATATGATTATCTGTATCTTCAAAATGTGTAATATGGTGGCTATATGATTGATAGTTTGGCAGAAACCTTGGGCTCGTTCAATGGCTATGCTAACTATCCACGGTTCCTGTGGATAACTGTTTGGATAACTTGTGTGAAGGTTGCTGACTCTGAGGGAAACTCTTCTGTCATACCTTCTTGCCTATTTTTTAGGCAAAATAATTAAGGTATTGATTTATATGAATAACTTCATTTTCTGATAGTTAAAGTTTTATTAATATTCAATATAATTGAAAAAATAACGGATTCGCAAATTGCAATTTTTGGCTTGTGCAGAACTTTTATAAAATTACCTTTAAGAAAGGCCATGAAACCTTTGTTTAATAGACTTTTTTACTGTTGAACTTGATTCGATGTGCTGGGTTGAGCCCATCCTAGATGTTCGCCACTATCTAAGGTAATAAGTTGTCCCGTGACAGAGCGACTGCTCAGTAAAAATTTAACGGCATTAGAGATATCTTCCAAGGGTGTTGGTACTTGAAGAGGGAGGGCTTTCCATTGTGCTTCAAAATCTTGCTGCGCTTGTCGACTGCTTGGTAATGTGGGTCCGGGACCAATGGCGTTCACTTGAATCTGGGGGGCTAATGCCATGGAGAGTGTTTGGGTTAATGTCCAAAGCGCTGATTTAGAGAGGGTATAGGATAAAAAATGTGGTGTTAGATTTAGGACCCGTTGATCAATGATATTGACAATATGGCCTTTTTGATCAGGTTCGCAATTTTTTTTCAGGGCTTGGGATAAAATAAATGGGGCTCTTAAATTTGTTTGTAAATGAGTATCCCAGCTGTCCTTATCACAAGATGTTGCATCGTCCTCTTCAAAGATAGAGGCATTATTTATCACAATCGTTGGGCATGCGAATTCTTCAACGATCCGTGGGAAAAGACCCATCGTTTCTGCTTCATCTGAAAGATTTGCCTTAAAGCAGCGGGCCTTTTGCCCTAACTCTTCGATTTCGGTTTGAAGGGATTTCGCGGCCTCAGCAGATTGATGGTAGTGAATGGCAATATCATATCCAGTGCGTGCTAGTTCGACTGCCATATGGCGACCAATTCTTTTCGCAGCACCTGTGATGAGTATGGTTTGGTTTTTAATCATCTTATATGAATAAGGGGGGAAGGAATTCTTTTCAAGTGTCAGATGTCATGCTTGTTAAATCTTTATAAAAAAAACCTGCATTTCTGCAGGCCTTTTTAATTTTTCAGTGATAGAAGATAAGGGAAACTATTCCGCTGCTTTTGCAGCATTTCCACGTCCATGAACTTCGTCTTCATATGCATTGATCATTGTACGGCATAAATCTGAAGGGGTGAATTTATAATCCCCAATAGAACCAATCGGTGTGATTTCCACAGCTGTGCCTGTTAGGAAAGCTTCAGAAGCATTGGCCATTTCTTCTGGCATGATGTGGCGAACGACTACTTCATAGCCATTACGTTCTAATAGTTCGATGGCAGTACGTCGGGTGATGCCATCCAAGAAACAATCAGGATCAGGCGTATGTACTTTACCATCATCCATAAGGAAGAAAATATTAGCCCCTGTTGCTTCGGCAACATAACCACGATAATCAAGCATCATGGAATCATCATATCCTTCAGCCTCTGCTTTATGCTTGGATAAAGTGCAGATCATATACAGGCCGGCTGCTTTTGCATTCGTCGGGATTGTGTCGGGCGCAGGGCGTTTCCAATCGGAAATCTGCATTTTCAAGCCCTTCATTTTCTGCTCAGCAGAGAAATAAGCTGGCCAGTCCCAAACAGCGATCATAACATTGGTTTTCGAAGCCTGTGCAGAAACACCCATTTGTCCAGAACCGCGCCATGCAAGAGGGCGGATATAGGCATTTGTAAGGCCGTTCTTTTTCAAAAGCTCTTTGGTAACATCATCAATTTCGTCCATGCTATATGGAATTTCGAAATCCAAAACATTGGCAGAATGAAACAGGCGTTCTGTATGCTCACGAAGTTTGAAGACTTCACCTGCGTATGCGCGTTCGCCCTCAAATACAGCTGACGCATAATGTAAACCATGCGATAAGACATGAATTTGTGCATCTCTCCATTGAATGAATTCACCATTCATCCAGATAAAACCGTCGCGATCGTCAAAAGGGATAAGGCTCATAATCCTGCTCCAAACTTAAAAACCCTATTTTGCAATGGTTTGCATTCCAAGGGTATTGTCTATAAATTCACTTCCAGTATCAATTTTTGGAAGCCCGTGCTTTTTAAATCTTGTAATATTATTACGCGCAGCAAACAGATATAACTTAATATTTCGTTTGCAGTGTGGTCTGTGTAACATCATAAGGTATATATGTCAACATGACTGACGTAAAATCTCATCCTCATCGTCCCATAGCAAATAGCCCTGCTAAGGCCTCGAAATCTAATGCAAATCCATTATTCTTGCGTGAAGAAGTGGTGCGTCAAGGTATCGAAATGTTATTTTATGCCTATCGTGATTTTATTGCTGAACCCGATGAATTGCTTCAAAATAAAGGCCTTGGTCGTGCGCACCATCGGGTTATTTATTTTGTAGGCCGCTATCCTGCGATGCGGGTTTCTGATTTGTTATCTATTCTAAGAATAACAAAACAAAGCCTTAGCCGTGTTCTAGGGCAATTAATGGATGAGGATTATATTATCCAAAAAACCGGCCCACAAGATCGTCGTCAGCGATTGTTAGAACTGACACCGAAAGGCAAAGCGCTCGAAGGTGAATTAACCGACATTCAACGTCATCGCATAGAGGCTGCTTTCCATGAAGCAGGTGCGGAAGCCGTTGATGGTTTTTGTAAGGTGATGATGGGTATTATATCTGACCCTGATGATAAGGCGCGTTTTTAAAGGCAAAGACAGACTTAATAGTGGGGACTGATACGTGAATATGGTTGGTTTTTAAAATGGATGATATACATATTTTAGTTGTGGATGATGATGCGGAAATCCGCACTCTACTACAGCGGTTTTTGACAAAAGAAGGGTTTCGCGTCACGATCGCAGAAGATGCGAAAGATGCGAGGATAAAGCTTACTCACTTTGCGTTTGATCTATTAATCGTTGATGTGATGATGCCCGGTGAAACAGGGCTGGAGTTTACGCAGGCTTTACGGGAAAATAATAGCGTTCCTATTTTGATGCTCACCGCGATGGGTGAAACAGAGGCGCGTATCGCTGGATTAAAAGCCGGTGCTGATGATTATTTAGCAAAGCCATTTGAACCTGTTGAATTGATTTTACGGATACAATCTATTTTACGCCGTACCAACAGCCAGCCGGAAACTATAATCACAAATGAGGGGCCGCAGATTATTTGTTTGGGAAGTGCTACATTTGATATGGTTAAGGAATTATTATTGCGTGGGGATGAATCTATTCGTTTAACCACAACAGAGATAATTTTATTGAAAACATTGGTGGGGGCAAAAGGTGAAATCCTGAGTCGAGAAGATCTAACGGAACGTTGTGATTTGGAAGGTGGGGGGCGTACTGTTGATGTGCAAGTCACCCGATTACGTAGAAAAATTGAACCTGATCCTAAAAACCCGCGCTTTTTACATACGGTAAGGGGGCGCGGTTATGTTTTGCGTCCTGATGATGCCAATTAATTTTGATATATCTGATGCAATGATACTCAAAGGCTGTAGACTAAGATCATGACTGTGGTTCAATTTTTAAATAAAATTCGTCTTTGGGTGAAGAAGCTTTTGCCCCATAGCCTTTATGGGCGGGCATTGATGATCATCGTGTCGCCTTTGATTTTATTACAATTAATCACGGGATGGATCTTCTATGACCGTCATTGGGATACGATTACTTGGCGTTTAGCTTCGGCTTTGGCTGGTGATATTCAGCATGTGATGTGGGAAATAAAAGATCGTCCAGAACATTTAAAAGAAATCTTCAAACGTGCAGAAATGAATTTAGAATTAAAATTCGTTCTTCACCCCAACGAAATTTTACCAAACGATAAAATTGATGGTTCTGGATTGATTGATCGGCTATTGGCAAAAGCCTTAACGGAAAGGGTGCGTCGCCCTTTTTTGATTGATAGTTCCTCTTTTAAAGAACAAGTGGTGATTGATTTTCAATTGGCAGATGCTGTTTTAACAGTGGTCGCCCCGGGTAAGCGCCTGTTTAGTTCCACTACCTATATTTTTATCATTTGGATGATCGGCACATCGATGATCCTTTTTGCTGTTGCTTCAATTTTCATGCGCAATCAGGTACGCCCAATTCGTCGCCTTGCGGATGCGGTAGATAGTTTTGGTAAGGGGCGTGACCCTGGAAAAGACTTTAAGCCCGGTGGTGCCTCTGAGGTAAGATTAGCAGCCAATGCTTTCAACCGAATGATGCAACGTATTCGACGTCAAATTCGACAGCGTACAGATATGTTATCTGGGGTGAGTCATGATTTAAAAACACCCCTTACACGTATGAAATTGCAATTGGCCTTGATGGATGAAGGTCCAGATTCGGAAGCATTAAAATCGAACCTGTCTGAAATGGAACGCATGATCGAAGGCTATTTGACCTTTGCCAAAGGGGAAGGTGGTGAACCTTCGCGCCCCCATGATATAACTGAGATGTTAAACGATATGTCGAATACGTGGCGTAGTGGTGGAATTATGATCGATTGCCATGTGGAAGGCGCCCTTGTGATGGAGGCGAAGCCGCAAGCCTTACGGCGTTGTATTGATAATTTGTTATCAAATGCCAACAGATATGCAGATACAATTTGGTTAAGTGCGGGCATACGTGGTGCAGGCATTCAGGGAAATGTGTTGGAGATTGTAGTGGATGATGATGGGCCGGGAATTCCAGAAGAGGAAAGAGAGAATGTCTTTCGCCCATTCTATCGTGTTGATGAATCTAGAAATGCAAAAACAGGCGGTACGGGCCTTGGGCTTTCATTAAGCCGGGATGTGGCGCGTGCCCATGGTGGGGAAATCTATTTGGAAGATTCCCCTTATGGCGGATTAAGGGCACGTGTGCGACTGCCGCTGTAACCTTACGTCATTTAGCTAAAGCCTTGCTGTTTCTTTTATTAGGCTAAAACCTTACGGTTCCATTTATGAGTCTAAAGCCTTACGGGCCTTCTCAAGATCTTCGGCTGTGTCGACGCCTAGTGGTACAGTTTCTACAAGGGCGGCATCAATGCGCATACCAGCTTCTAGTGCGCGTAGTTGTTCTAACTTCTCTCTTTGCTCTAAAATACCGGGTTCCATCGAGATGAATCTTTTTAATGCTTCACGTCTATATCCATAACGTCCAATATGATGATAAAGAGGGCCTTCACCAAAAGGGGCTGTTGCACGGGTGAAAGTAAGGGCGCGTGCAATTTTTTGTCCTTCAGCAAAGGCAATATAGGCCTTTACGACATTTGGATTGGTTCTTTCTTCTTCATCACTGATTTCTGCGACCGCAGTTGATATATCGACCGCAGCATCGTTTAGCGGTTCTATGGTTGCTTTGATCACATGCGGATCTAGCGTTGGTAAATCCCCTTGCACATTAATGATGATATCATGGTTACCGTCGGGGTCGTACTTCTCAACAGCTTGCCACACACGATCTGATCCAGAAGGAAGGTCTGGGTCCGTCATAATGGCAATGCCGCCTGCCTCATGAATAGCATCTGCTATTTCTTGGTCGCCAGCCGCCACAATAACAGGGCCTGATTTGGCTTCTTCCGCTCTTTTCAAGCATTGAACAATCATGGGGTAGCCATGTATGTCTGCTAATGGCTTGTTTGGTAAGCGTGTGGAGGCTAGTCGAGAAGGGATAACAATGAGTGGATTCATGAAAAAGTCCTGAAAAATATGCAAACTATATGAAAAAATGCATAGATATTGCTATCTAGCATTGATTTGATAGAGCCTAAAGGATATACCCCAAAGATGAAGGAGCAAGCTTAATTGTTTGCTTAGGAATAAAATTTATGATTTTTTCAAAAGCTTACGCATTTTTGGGGAGCTAAAATGCGTTGTTTTTATGTGTATAAGAGAGGGCTTGGTCATGAAAGACGCGCTGCTAGTAAATAAATTTTCGGCTGGTATAATCGGAGCGATGCTTCTAGCAATGTTGGCTGGTGCTTTATCCCATATTCTTTATTCACCGGATGCGATCACAGAGGATACATATCCTATTGTGGCAAGTGAAGGCGCAGATACAACTGCTACCGCTGCTGCACCTGCTGGTCCAGAACCTGTTTCAGCATTGTTGGCTTCGGCTGATATTGCAAAAGGTCAAAAGCTTTTCAAAAAATGTGCTGCATGTCATACATTTGATAATGGTGGTGCCCATAAGGTTGGTCCAAACCTTTGGAACATTGTTGATCGCAAGCAAGGCGGTGTTGCTGACTTTGGTGGTTATTCAAAAGCTATTGCTGCTGTCGATGCAAATTGGACATATGAAGATTTGAACGAATTCTTGGCTAAACCAAAAGCATATCTAAAAGGTACTGCGATGAACTTTGGTGGTTTCAAGAAAGTATCTGATCGTGCAAATATCATTGGCTTCCTACGTGCACAGGCAGATAGCCCCGTTGCATTACCATAAGAAATGATAGATACGATCATTTGATCATTTTAAAAGGCGGCATCTTATAGATGTCGCCTTTTTGATTTATTGTTCAAAATAAGTAATCCTATGAAATGATAGAGTGAATAACATGAGTGATAAAGTTTCTTCTGAAATTGTTGATTTGGCCCACAGTTTAGCAGATACAGCCGCGCCAATTGCACGTGATTTTTTCCGAAAACCCCTAGATATCATTTCAAAGGCAGATGCTAGTCCCGTTACCATCGCTGATAAAACGGCGGAACTAGAAATGCGTAAGCTTATTGAAGCAAAGTTCCCGGACCATGGCATTTATGGGGAGGAGCATGGTCAAGTTCGACTTGATGCTGATTATGTTTGGGTTCTGGACCCTATTGATGGAACAGCAGCATTTATTACGGGTATGCCAGTCTTTGGAACATTAATCGCAGTGACGACATCAGACGTGCCTGTTTTGGGACTTATAGAGCAGCCTATAACACGTGAACGTTGGATTGGGGGGGTTGGTTACCCAACGACCTTGAATGGCGTAGAAGTTAAAACCAGTGGCCGCACATCACTATGCGATGCCAGCCTTTATATCACGACATCTGACATGCTGACCACTGAGGATGAGCGTTCAAAATATGGTGCACTTCGTAAGTCTGTGAAAGTGAATCGTTTTGGGGGGGATTGTTATGCTTATGGTCTCTTATCAGCTGGATTTGTAGATCTTGTCTTTGAAAGCCAATTGCAACCCTATGATTTTATGGCGCTGGTACCTGTTGTTGAAGGTGCTGGTGGGGTGATGAGTGATTGGGATGGCAATGCCTTGACCATTAAATCTGGGAATCAAGTGATTGCCGCAGCGACCAAAGAACTTCATGCCGCCGCCTTAGAAGTTATTCACACGGCTTAGCCAACTGCGTCTTAGAAATAATTGTTTTAGAAAAAATATAGCCATAAAGTTATCCCTTTATGGCTATATCTTTAACAAATGTTGATCGGTTATTTTTTGATACCTTCAACGCCAAGTGTAAGGGCCACTGTGGTTGACGCAGGGCCAAGATCATAATCGATCTCAAAGTCTTTTAGGGTCAATGTTGTGGTGCCAAGGAAACCTGAACGATATCCACCCCAAGGATCACTTCCTTGTCCAATGAGTTCTACATCAAGAATAATTTCTTTTGTGACGCCGTGAAGGGTTAAGTCACCAGTCAATTGCCCTTTTTCGTTTCCTGCATAATTAAAGGAGGTACCTTTAAAGGTAGCCGTTGCGAAATTTGATACATCTAAGAAATCAGCACTTTTTAAATGTTTATCACGATCAGCATGATTGGTGTCTATGCTTGTTGTATCAATAGTTACATTCACAGTAGCATCTGACGGGTTGTCTTGGCTAAAGCTATAGTTTCCTTCAAAACTGTTAAAGCGCCCTGTCAGCCAACTATAGCCTAGGTGTTTTATTTTGAATTCGATGAATGAATGGGCGCCGTGGGTATCCATTGTATATTCATCTGCAGATGCGCTGTGATTAAATTGTGCCGTAATGAAAAGTGAGGCTGCAATTGCTAGTGACGAAAAGAAACGGTTTCTCATGTCTTAATCTTCCTTAAGAATGTTTAATAATAGGGATGTGAAATTTGCTTGTTAAGGGGTTAACTTGGAACGCCTATTTGGGTGGTCGTCCAAGCATCCTTAGAAGGGTTGCGTCTTTATCGAAATAATGATGTTTCAATGCACCTAGGATATGTAGTGAAGAAAGTCCCATTAATATGCATGCGCCAAACCAATGAATAGCACCGGCAATATCTTCTTGTCTTGGAATAGATTGAAGGCTTGCAGGTACTGAAAGCAAATTAAAAACGTCAATGGAACGTCCATCAGCAGTAGAAATCAGATAACCGCTGATCATGATTATAAAAATCAAACCATATAAAAGTTGATGTGTTATCTTCGCTATTCGTATTTCCCATTGAGCATGTTGGCTATTTTTATCTGGTGTATGATCATAAAGTCGCCATGTAACACGTACGATCACAAGCATGAAAAATAAAATACCAATGCTTTTATGGATGAATGGCCCATTTTTATACCATGGATCATAATAGGTTAAATCCGTCATCCACCAACCAAGGGCAAAAAGACCAAAAATAACGAGGGCACTTATGAAATGCAAAGAGACAGCAATCAATCCCCAATGTGTTTTTTGATTTCGCAAATGCATATTTATTCTCGTTAAGTTAAATGATTATTCCGATTTCTATAATGTACTTATATTAAAAAATAATTAAATAGCTCGTTTTTATACGGATTGTTTCCATTTATGATGCAATGAAATGATCAGAGGTAAAAACAGAAAAACCTAACTTCTTTTTGAAAGTTAGGTTTAAATCATTCGACATTAAAGAGAGGTTAAAGAGTTATTCTTCAGCCTCTTTAGCTGCATCCATCATCATATTGGCAAATTCATGTAAATATACGGACCCTTTGACGGTACGTTGGATGTTAACAGAACGACGATCATTCTCATCTGGTTTACGCTTTACAATGACCAATTAAGATAGGAGATCTAAAGATCGTGTGATTGCAGGTTTTGAAATGTTCAATTTTTCTGCTAATCCACGAACAGTGTGTGGCATAGAAGTAAGATAAACAGTAGTCAAAACCGCCATCTGACGAGCAGATAAATCCGGTGTATCTTTGCGTACAGATTCTGTGATGGCACCTTGCCAAATCGACAAAACTTGATTTTGAGATAAAGAGAGACTCATATCGGTTCCGTTATGATTGTTTAATGAAAACTAACGAGGGTTCGGTTTACTTTCAACCCCTGTTATTGATATTTATGCGTAACAATTTTCTAAATATGCAAAAATCGCCCGTATCCCTTGGGCTTCACCACCTTCTGGACGGCCTGACTTTCCACTGTTATTCCATGCCATTAAATCAATATGTGCCCATGGTTGCTCTTTAGGAATGAAATGTTCAAGAAAGAGTGCGGCCGTAATAGCACCACCATAGCCACCGGGCGATACATTTGAAATATCAGCATTTTTGTTATCTAGAAGCTTTTTATATGGGGCATGTAAAGGCATGCGCCACAGTGGATCCGAATCGGTGGCAGATTTTTCAATGATTGCGGTTGCCATTGCATCATCATTACAAAATAAGGCTGGCATGTCGGTACCAAGGGCCACACGGGCGGCCCCTGTTAGGGTTGCCATATCTATAATAAGTTCTGGTTCATCTTCCCCAGCATAGGTGAGGGCATCTGCAAGCACCAAGCGCCCTTCGGCATCTGTATTACCAACCTCTACGGTCGTTCCGTTTCTGGAATTAAGGATATCTAGCGGTCTATAGCTATCTGCAGTAACACTATTTTCAACCGCTGGAATTAAAACGGTTAGGTTCACATCCAAACCCGTTGCCATGATCATATTGGCAAGGCCTAAAACATTTGCAGACCCGCCCATGTCTTTTTTCATGGTTAACATATATTGGGACCCTTTAAGGTCTAGGCCACCGGTATCAAAACAAACGCCCTTACCAACTAAGGTAATTTTGGGTGCATTTTTCTTACCCCATGTCAGATGAATTAAGCGTGGTTCGCGTCCCGTGGCGGCCGCGCGTCCAACCGCATGGATCATCGGGAAGTTATTTTCCAACAATGCATCCCCAACAATAGAAACACATTTGCCGTTATATGTTTTAGCAAGTATCTCGGTAGCTTCTGCTAATTCTGCCGGTCCCATATCTGCGGCGGGTGTGTTAATTAAATCGCGGGCAAGCATGATGCCTTCTGCAAGGGCTTGTGAACGGCTATTGTCGAAATCTACTGGTAAAACAAGTTGTGCAAAGTCACTTTTCTTCTTTGTTTTATATCGATCAAATTTATATTGGCCCAAGGCCCAACCCAATGTTGCCGCATTGATATCTTCATCTTCCATGTCATCTGGTAGGCAATAACGCCCAACAGGTAATTTTGCCACTACGCCGCCCCAAGCCCAATGGGGTTCATCTTCATCAATGCCGACAAGGATACGAAGGTCGCTATCTTCGCTAGGGATCATTAAGATGCTTCCAAATTCGGCTTTGAATTTATTGGCCTCAACCCAGTTTTTATGGGGTTGCCCATCTTCTTCTAACCAGCGTGAAAGTACCTCTTGGGTCAAAGGTATTAGAAAGATTGTTTTATCGTTGGCTTCTTTTACGAATACTTCCGAAATATTAGACATATCTATTTCTTTCTTGCTTTTTATGCTGGGATATAAAACCTTAATTTTGTAATTGTAATATGCTTCGCAGTCTACGCAAGGGCGAAGTCATATATATTTAGGGATATGAACCATGAGTAAGTTTAAGTTAACAATTGGAAACAGAAATTATTCATCTTGGTCCTTACGTGGCTGGTTAATTATGAAAATGTCTGGGGTTGAGTTTGAAACCGCTGTGGCCCCTTTATTCACAGATGCAGGGATGAAAGTCATCAAGGATGAAAGCCCAAATAAAAAGGTTCCATATTTAATACATGATGATTTCACCTTGTCAGAGAGTATGGCTATTGCAGAATATATGGCTGAAATCACCCCTGAAATACAGCTTTGGCCTGCAGATCTAAAAGCGCGCGCCCATGCCCGTGCGGTATGTGCTGAGATGGCCAGTGGCTTGTTTAACATCCGTGGTGAAATGCCGATGAATATTCGCCGTATAGATATAAAAATTGAATTAAGTGACGATGCCATCAAGGAAATCAAACATGTTGAACAAGTTTGGGCCTATTGCCGTGAGAATTATGGGCAAGATGGGCCATTCCTGTTTGGCAAACTGAGCATTGCGGATGCCTTTTATGCACCGTTGATTTGGCGTTTTCGCAGTTATAAGAGCCCGATGTTAGATGGGCTATCGAAAACAACCCAAGGCTACATGAAGGCAATGATGGAATGGCCTGATATGCAGTCTTGGGCTGAAGATAGTGTCAAAGAAAACTGGACCATCGAAAAGGTCGAATTATAGGTTCTATGTTTTGTAATCGGGGTAAAGTTTATCAACCATTCGTAATAATGGCGGCCATTCAGGGGAGTTTTTATTAAAACAATTCCAAGACTGTTGATATGCAAGTTCCTTGATTTCTTCTGGTACAGGTTGAATTTCCATACCGCTTGCCATCACACTCATTTGAACACGACAGGCCCGTTCTAGGTAATACATTCTAACGAATGCTTCCCCTATGGATTGGCCACAGGTTAAAAGGCCATGATTGCGTAGAACCATTTCCATGCCATCTTCGCCAAGATCTTCCGCCAGACGTTGTTGTTCATCTAAATTGACAGAAAGTCCTTCATATTCGTGATATTTAACACGGTTATGAAACATGAAGCCATCTTGTGTCAGTGGAACGAAGCCTTTTTTTAAGCTGGATACTGCTAGCCCACCATCGGAATGGGTATGTAAGGCGCAATGGATGTCATTGCGTGCTTTGTGGATAGCACTATGGATAACGAACCCAGTATAGTTGGTTTTGCTATTATCCAAATCCCCTATTTGGTTACCATTGATGTCTACTTTCACCAAATTACTAGCGGTGATTTCGTGATACATATATCCCATGGGGTTGATTAGGAATTCTTCTGTGTCTGGAATTTTTGCGGAAATATGATTCCAGATTAATTCGTCCATATTGAAATGTGCAATTAATCGATAGCATGCTGCTAATTCTACACGTGTTTCCCATTCTGCATCCGTCATGATAACCCCCTTGTCTTGGTGAAATATAAATATTTTATACTTGGTTTGGATTGTCTATATATAAGAAAGGATGAGAATGCTTTTTGCGTTTGAATGCAAGATATTTTTAGAGCGGATGTATAAGAAATGAACGAAGTTTCAAGCCAAGGTAAAACAGTTGCGATTATCGGAGGAGGGCCCTCCGGTTTGATCGCGGCACAAAAGTTGGCTGAAAGTGGCATCAAAGTTTCTGTATATGAAGCCAAGCCATCTGTGGCACGAAAGTTTCTATTAGCAGGGCGTGGTGGTTTAAATCTAACGCATTCAGAAGATATTACTGATTTCACCTCTCGATATTATGATCAAGAACCATGGGTGAAGCCATGGATTGATGGTTTCACGCCAGCAGACCTACGCCAATGGGCAAAAAGTTTAGGGATAGAAACATTTGTTGGTAGCAGTGGTCGGGTTTTTCCCGAAGACTTCCGCGCGAAAGGCCTGCTTAGGGCATGGTTAAGACGCCTTGAAAGCCTGAATGTGGAAATTCATACCAAACATCGCTGGATCGGCTTTGCCCCTGATACAGGCTTACTTGTTGCTACGCCAGACCAAGAAGAATGCACCATCACTGCCGATGCTTATCTATT
>CBFCZA010000033.1:0-12951 GCA_965602285.1 uncultured Curvivirga sp.
GTCGGCATCGGTGCTGATAGTATGTTGCGAGAATTAGGGGTAGATTCCACCTCTGCCTTAGGAGCTTTTTCAATCGCCCTGATTGGGTTTGCAAATATCTTTGGAACCATTGCTGCGGGGGCTTTAGGTAAAAATCTGTCGAAAAAATATCTTTTGGCAGCGATTTATACGGGACGTACAATTACGGGTATGGCTTTCATTATGACGCCGATGACACCAACAAGTGTCATTGTTTTTTCTGTGGTGATGGGGTCGCTTTGGCTTGCTACAGTGCCGCTAACATCAGGATTGATCGCGCATATTTATGGCTTACGCTATATGGGGACTTTGTATGGAATTGTGTTCTTCTCCCATCAATTAGGATCGTTCCTTGGTGTATGGCTCGGTGGGGTAATGTATGATCTATACGGGTCTTATAATTTGGTATGGTGGGTTGGGATTGGCGTTGGGGCATTCTCGGCAATTATTCATCTGCCCATTCGTGAAGCCCCGATGAAAGAACTTGCACCAGCAAAATGAAGTTAACTTTTAAAGAAAAGCTTTAGATATTTTAAACTTGGAAGGGGAAGGAGCATCACACCAAATTGTCCGATTGCGACTAAGGTTGTGAAATCTTCCCCTAAAGATCCTGCTGTTATTGCAAGGGTTAATGCCCAGTTTCGGTAGCCACAAACTAAGCCTGCATTTAAGGCGGTGTTTGACCCTGATTTTCTAAAAAGAAAAGTACTAAACCCTTGTAGTCCTAGATTGAAGAGTAAAACGATGATCAATAACCCAATAATTTTAATGGGCTCATTGATAGTGCGCAGTAGTAGTCCATCCATTAAAGAACATGCCATTAACGCCAAGGCGATTGTAGAGATCGCCATCAAAGGCATGTCTAATCTTTGCTGCGTGGTCTTTGGTATTACTTTTTTGAAGATATAGCCAATGATAAACGGTAAAAATAAGAAGAATGCGACGCGTTTGATAAAGGTTATAACGTCTATATCTGGTTGATGTTGAAGAAGTAATGTACCAGCAGTAAGTAAAACCACCGGCATTAAAAGACTAGATATCACAAGATTTTGTATCGTAAACCCATCATCCAGTTTATTTAATCGCGCAAAGGTTGGCGTTGAAAATACTGGTCCAGCACAAGAACAGGCAATGAGTGCTGTGGAGATCCCTGTAGGCAGGTCGGTTAATTTTGTAATCACCCATACCAAAATTGGTGTTAAAATGAGTTGCCAAAATAAAAGCTTTCCCATTGTAAAAGCTTTTTTGCGGCCATTTGTCTTCTCAGCCTTAAACTGTGGAAGACGCATCAATGCGCAAAGCATGACGATAAATAAGAAATTGAATGTATATGGCCGAAGGGCAGCAGATATAGATGTTACAAATAGGCCAATCAATATAGCACATAAAACAACCCAAAAGGCATTTTGACTTATACGGCTGCTCATATTTTTACACCTATCACCTTTTTACTTATGACTAAATTTAGTTGATCTACAATTGGTGGAGCTGCCAATGTTTTTAGTTCATTCAAAAATGGGTCAAAATTTATATTAAAATTATTCTTGACCATTTGGTCAGGATTGTCCATTGTTATGTTGCCTGGGAGGCAAATAATTTTATTTATTCATAATAAACCCAAATAAGGGGCCCTCAAAATAGGGATGAATGGATGAAGTGACATGTTTTAAAAAGAATCCATTTGAATTGGATCGTTTAAAACATTGGACCGCCTCTCAATGAACAGGATTATGAGAGGGCTTACTTATGAGCAACAGAATGACCGGGTCCCATGATGGTCGACCTATGGATGCAGCGCAAATTGAAGAAAACTTTACAGACTTGCATCCGCCGTTAAGTGATGTACAGGCGATGGTAGAAAGTAACCGTTGCCTATATTGTTATGATGCGCCTTGTGTGACCGCGTGTCCTACATCGATTGATATTCCAAAATTTATTCATCAAATTAGAACTGAAAATTTATCTGGTTCTGCTAAAACAATTCTATCTTCGAATATTATGGGGGGAACATGTGCGCGTGTTTGTCCAACAGAGGTTTTGTGTGAAGGTGTTTGCGTGAAGAATGCCACAGGGGAAGCACCTGTTAAAATTGGTCAGCTTCAACGCCATGCTGTAGATAATTTTATGGCATCAGATAAGCCCCACCCCTTCTTCCGTACCCCGTCAACAGGCAAAACCATTGCCGTTATTGGTGCTGGCCCAGCAGGATTATCATGCGCGCATCGATCTGCTATGGCGGGGCATGAAGTTGTGATTTTCGAAGCAAAGAAAAAAGCGGGTGGCTTGAATGAATATGGTCTAGCTGCCTATAAAATGGTCGATGACTTCGCGCAAAAAGAAGTTGATTTCCTTCTTCAAATTGGTGGGATCTCTATTGAATATGGAAAAGCACTAGGTCGCGATATTAATTTGTCTGACTTGCAGGCAAAATATGATGCAGTATTCATTGGAGCGGGTCTTGGTAGTGTGAATGCTCTTGGCCTTGAAGGTGAAGATAAAGATGGCGTAGAAGATGCTATTTCTTTCATTGAAGCTTTACGTCAATCACCGCAAAAATCTAAGGTGAATGTTGGTGACAATGTTGTTGTTATTGGTGGTGGTAATACTGCAATCGATGCGGCTGTTCAGGCCAAACGTTTAGGCGCAGGGGATGTGACTTTGGTATATCGCCGTGGTTCTGAACAAATGACTGCCACAGAATGGGAACAAGATTTAGCCCAAGTAAACGGTGTAAACTTACGACTTTGGTCAAAACCTATTGCCATCAAAGGCAATGGTAAAGTTGAAGGTATGTCTTTCGAGAAAACAATGTTAGAAGGCGGCAAGCTTACTGGCACAGGAAAAACATTCGAAATATCAGCTGACCATGTGTTGAAAGCGATTGGGCAAACCCTTGAAACAGGGCCTTTAGCTGGATTGGATATTGACGGTAATAAAATCAAGGTTGGGGAAGATTTCCAAACCTCTGTTGCTGGGGTTTTCGCTGGTGGTGATTGTATTAAATCTGGCGAAGATTTGACTGTTCAATCTGTTGATGATGGTGCGCAAGCCGCAGCTGCAATCACAACATTCCTTGCTAACGCATAAGAAAGGGAGATTAAGAAAATGGCTGATTTACGTTGTAAAATCGCAGGAATTGATAGTATTAATCCTTTTTGGTTAGCTTCCGCGCCCCCCACAGATAAAAAATATAATGTTGTTCGCGCATTTGAAGCGGGCTGGGGTGGTGTTGTATGGAAAACATTGGGCATTGATCCGCCTGTTGTGAATATGTCGAGCCGTTATGGTGCACATCATGACACCAATAGGAATGTTTTGGGGATCAATAACATTGAGTTGATCACGGATCGCCCATTAGAAGTTAACCTGCAAGAAATTCGGGAAGTGCGCGCAGAATGGCCTGATCGTGTGATCATCGGTTCTATGATGGCGCCTGTAGAAGAAGAGGCATGGAAAAGCCTAGCAATAAAAATTGCTGCTTCTGGAGTACAGGGATTGGAATTAAACCTTGGTTGCCCTCATGGCATGTGTGAACGTGGTATGGGGTCTGCAATCGGTCAGGTTCCAGAGATGGTAGAAAATGTCACACGTTGGGTGCGTGAAGTAGTGGATATTCCAGTCTTCACAAAACTTACACCAAATATTACGGACATTTTAATTCCAGCTGAAGCTGCACAAGCTGGTGGGGCGCATGCTGTATCTTTGATCAATACTGTGAATTCCATTGTGAATGTGGATCTGGATGCAATGGCTCCTAATCCTGTGGTTGATGGTAAGGGGTCCCATGGTGGTTATTGCGGGTCCGCTGTTAAGCCAATCGCCTTAAATATGGTTGGTGAAATTGCCCGCAATCCTGAAACCAGAAACCTAGAAATGTCTGCTATTGGCGGTGTTTCTAACTGGCGTGATGCGGCTGAATTTATTGCCCTTGGTGCAAGTGGCGTTCAAGTTTGTACGGCTGCGATGTTGTTTGGTTTCCGTATTGTCGAAGATATGGTTGAAGGTCTAGAAAACTTCATGGATGAAAAAGGGTACAAAACCCTTGATGATTTTCGTGGCTTGGCTACGCCTAATACAATCAACTGGAATGACCTTAATATGAATTACGATATTAAGGCTGTGATTAATAAAGACGACTGTATTGAATGTGGTCGTTGCCATATTGCGTGTGAAGATACATCCCATCAGGCAATTACTAAAGTTGCTAAAGAAGGAGGTGGAAACGAATATACTGTTGTTGACGATGAATGTGTAGGCTGTAATCTATGTATGCATGTTTGTCCTGTACAAAGCTGTATCACGATGAAACGTGTAGATGACGGATCATCTTATCTAACATGGCCAGAGCATCCTAGTAACCAAATGGGCGCGGCAGCAGAATAACGGATCAGAAAGAGGATCGTAAGATGACAACAACTGAAAATGTAATTCGTAACTTGACCATCAACGGAGACCGTCTTTGGGATAGTTTGATGGAAATGGCTAAAATTGGTGCTACGGAAAAAGGCGGTGTATGTCGCCTTGCGCTTACCGATTTATGTAAAGAAAGCCGTGATCTTTTTATCAAATGGTGTGAAGAAGCAGGCTGTACTATTCGTATCGATAAAATGGGTAATATCTTTGCCCGTCGTGCGGGTCGTAATAATGACCTTCCTCCGGTAATGACGGGAAGTCACTTAGATAGTCAACCAACGGGTGGACGTTTTGATGGTGTTTATGGTGTGCTTGCAGGCCTAGAGGTTATACGTGCATTGAATGATGCTGGCTATGAAACAGAAGCACCTGTTGAAGCGGCTGTTTGGACTAATGAAGAAGGTTCGCGTTTTGCACCAGCAATGGTGGCGTCTGGTGTCTTTGCAAAGGTTTTTGATCTTGACTATGGATTAAGTCGTGCAGATAGCGATGGAAAAACTATGGGTGAGGAATTGCAGCGTATTGGTTATAACGGCCCTGACGAACCCACCATTAATGGCCATCCTGTAGGTGCTTATTTTGAAGCACATATTGAGCAAGGTCCCATCCTTGAAGCAGAAGACAAAACCATTGGTGTTGTGACCGATGCACAAGGTCAACGTTGGTATGAAATTACACTAACAGGTGTTGAGGCGCATGCGGGCCCAACCCCAATGAATATTCGTAAGGATGCATTGCTTGGTGCTTCGCGTATTGTTGAGGCTGTGAACAGAATTGGTTTAGAAAATCAACCATATGCATGTGCAACAGTGGGCATGATCGAAAGCTATCCTAATTCACGTAATGTGATACCGGGTCGAGTTTTCATGACTGTTGATTTCCGTCATCCTGATGATGCAATTCTTGAAAAAATGAATGATGAATTACGTGTTGCTGTAGATGAAATTACTAAGACTATTGGTCTTGAAATGGATTTTGAACAAATTTGGTATTATGCACCGATTAAGTTTGAAGATTCTTGTGTTGCTGCGGTTCGCCGTGGTGTCGAACTTGGTGGGTATAGCGCCCGCGATATGGTTTCTGGTGCAGGACATGATGCATGTTATTTATCAAAAGTGACACCTACAGGAATGATCTTCATTCCTTGTGTAGATGGTATCAGTCACAATGAAGTTGAGGATGCAAAACCAGAATGGGTTGAGGCAGGCGGACAAGTCCTTCTTCAGGCCATGGTGATGAAGGCAGATGAAACTGTTTTTAACGGATAAAATGACCAATTCTCTTGGTTAGTTATAGGCCAAGCCCTTAGGGGCTGGCCTTTTTTTTGCCGTTGGAGTTTATGGAGTTAAGCCAACACCTTTTAAGATGATTTCAACAACTTTACTTTTTGTGTCTTCAAATTGGCTGTTGGTTAATGCTGAACCGTTATTCAATATTTCAATTTGTGGCCCAAAGTCAGCATAATGCTGTGTTGTCGCCCAAATCATATACATTAAAACGCGTGGATCTATGGGGTCTATTTTTTCCTCAGCTATCCATTTATCGATTACTAAAATACGGCTCTCTAGCCATTCTTTCACATTTTTACCAATATAATCACTGGTGAATTGCGCGCCACGGATCATTTCATTCGCCCAAATTCTTGACCCTAATGGGCGGTTTCGGGATAAATCCATTTTTGCGTTTATATAACCTGTTAATGCTTCTTTGGGATCGTCTGAATTATCAAATAAGTCAGCAGAATGAAGCCACGAATTACATATATCTTCTATCACACGGCGGTACAACGTCTCCTTTGTCGGGAAGTAATAATGAAGATTCGCCTTTGGAATTCTTGCTTGTTCTGCAATCTTCGCCGTTGTGGCACCTTTGAAGCCAAATTCAGCGAAAATTAATTCTGCTGCCTTAAGGATTTGTTCCTCGTTTTCCAATCTGATAGCGACTTTATGACCCGCTGTTTCTGTGGTTTTTTTCGGTGGCATTTTTTATTCCATTGCAGGTGGTTTTGTGGTTCTTTTATCTTGACCGTTTGGTCAGGAAAGCATAATCTAATAAACAATAAAGTCCAGCAGCTTTTGTGTAGATTACTTAAGCCTTCATGGACTATAAAGAAATAATAAATTTCAGACTTAGTAAAAAATTAAGCTGAATGAACAGGTTTATCGATATAAAGGGGCTTTTGAGCGATACAAATTGGATTAGGTGTGCGGGATTTGCCTGATCGTTGATTTCTACTTCTTCTATTCATTAATGTTGAATGATTAATTAGATATCAAATATTTATAGAAAACGTGTATAAGCGTTCAGATGTATCGTCGGATTAAAAGTGTCTCTATGTCCTAGGGAGACGTTTTGCTATGCTAAAAATGGCGAATAATACGCAACGAAAATTGCAGCCAACTTGTGTCGAAGGGGTCATGTTCCCGTCGACCAATGCTGACGTTATCTCTCTTCAAATAAAAAATGGTTTTGGATATTTTAATCCCCATATTCAGTGGGTCGATTAAGTGCGTCTTGCTTTATTGTGATTGCACTGAAATTAGACAATTTAAAGTATTAAATTAAGTTGAAAAAAATTAACGAATAGTAGGACAAGCCTACTGAAAAATAAGAATAGGTATTTACGATGACTGCAACAGCCAACAAAGATAATCCGGCTGAAACAATTGTTTCGATAAAGGACTTAGGCCTAACATTCCAAACTGCGGACGGTCCGGTTTATGCTTTATCCGATGTTGATTTAGACATTGGAGAAGGTGAGTTCGTCTCGTTCATTGGCCCTTCTGGCTGTGGCAAGACTACACTTTTACGCGTTATTGCAGATTTGGAACGTCAAACGGCAGGTGACATCACTGTGAACGGTATGACACCAGAACAAGCACGCCTTGATCGTGCTTATGGCTATGTTTTTCAGGCACCAGCATTGCTTCCTTGGCGGACGATTGAAAAGAATGTTTCAATGCCATTGGAAATCATGGGGGAAGGTAAGGAAGAACGCCAAAAGCGTGTGGATCAAGCACTAGAGCTTGTGAATCTTGCTGGTTTTGGAAAGAAATTCCCATGGCAACTTTCCGGTGGAATGCAGCAGCGTGCCTCTATTGCGAGAGCTTTAAGTTTTGATGCTGACCTATTGTTGATGGATGAGCCTTTTGGTGCTTTGGATGAGATTGTTCGAGATCATTTGAATGAGCAATTGTTACAACTTTGGGCGAAAACCAATAAAACAATTGCGTTTGTAACGCATTCGATTCCAGAGGCAGTTTTTCTTTCAACAAAAATCGTTGTTATGTCACCACGTCCCGGCCGTATCATTGATGTTATTGATTGTAATTTCCCTAAAGATAGAACCCTTGATATTCGTGAAACATCGGAATTTCTAGATGTAGCACATCGTGTACGTGAAGGTCTTCGTGCGGGGCATAGTTATGACGACTGATGCAATGAATAATTCTTTAATTCCTGCACTGCCATCGCTTTGGCAACGTATGATGTCTGGTAAAACTGGCCCTGTTTTGGTGATTGTCTTTGGTCTTATCGTCATTTGGTATTGCGGAACAGTGTATATGAATGCGCCCATGCAAATTGACCGTTATGAACGCGCAGGTACTGAATGGTCGATGGGTGATTTAGTGCGCGATACAATGGCGCAAGATCGCCCCTTGCTTCCTGCGCCCCACCAGATATTAGTGGAAATGAACAATACGATTTTGATGAAAAAAATCACATCGAAACGTAGCCTTGTATATCATTCCTATGTCACACTGTCGTCAACGTTACTTGGTTTCGTCACGGGGGGATTGCTGGGCATTTTACTTGCAGTTGGTATCGTACATGTACGTACCCTTGAAAAAAGTTTGATGCCTTGGGTTATTTCATCGCAAACAATCCCTATTTTGGCGATTGCACCAATGATCGTTGTTGTTCTTGGGGCTATTGGCCTAAAAGGTTTAGTTCCGAAGGCTGTGATTTCTACGTACCTGTGTTTCTTCCCAATCACCATTGGTATGGTAAAGGGGCTTCGCTCCCCTGACTTGTTACAGATGGATTTGATGCGGACTTATAATGCGTCACGTTGGCAAACATTTTGGATGTTACGTTGGCCGTCGTCTATTCCTTTCCTTTTCACAGGGTTAAAAGTTGCTGTCGCAATTAGCCTTGTTGGCGCAATTGTTGGAGAGTTACCTACAGGTGCTCAAGCCGGGCTTGGTGCACGTTTATTAGCTGGATCTTATTATGGACAAACCATTCAAATTTGGTCGGCCCTTGTTACCGCGGCTATTCTTGCAGGTTTGTTAGTTACGTTAATCGGTTTTATTGAACGAATTGTCCTTAAGAAGATGGGAGTTCAGTCATGATCAAGAATTTAGATAGATTTTGCCTTGTTGCTGTTATCTTTACTGTATCAGCATTGTTAAGCCCTGTTGGTGGGGACGAAGTGATTGTTCAATGGACTGAAACTGGAGAAAGTTACATTGTTGCTGCCCTCGTTCTTATCGTTGCTGCAATTTTCATGTTTTATCATGTGCGTACAACAACCCATGGATTTTTACTAATCGCTGTCTCCGTGGCAGGGGCTTCGGCCGCCTATGATTTGTTCGATAATCCTGAAATCGTAGGTGAAACCGGTTCTGGTTTTTGGTTCTTTATCTTTGCATTATGGGCCTTAATTTGGCGTGGGATTGATAAGGTTTCTGATTTTTCATCTTTGGATAAAGTCAAACAAACTACTGTTGATTTGTTTATTCCAATCGCCTTTGGTGTGTGGCTCATCTATGTTTGGGAAGTCATCGTTATAGGGTTAGGTGTTCCACAAGTATTGTTGCCGGCCCCAAGTTCAATTGGCGTTCGTCTTGTTGGATCTGTGGATATTCTATGGGCTGATTTTGTTCAAACCTTTATGAAAGCAGTGCTTACTGGTTTTGTTTTGGGAAGTGGTAGTGCTTTCATCGTGGCAATATTGGTCGATAAGGTGCCGTTCTTGAAACGTGGTTTGTTACCTTTAGGAAATATGGTAAGTGCGCTTCCGATCATTGGTGTCGCACCTATTATGGTAATGTGGTTTGGGTTCGATTGGCAGTCTAAGGTAGCCGTGGTTGTGATCATGACTTTCTTTCCAATGCTTGTGAATACTGTCACTGGGTTGGCGGCAACAAGCCAACTTGAAAAAGATTTAATGTCTACTTATGCATCTAGCCATTGGCAGTCGCTATTCTTCTTGCGATTACCTGTGGCGATGCCTTTTATTTTCAACGCGTTAAAAATCAACTCTACACTGGCCCTTATTGGTGCAATCGTAGCAGAGTTTTTTGGAACGCCAATTGTTGGAATGGGTTTCCGCATTTCTACGGAAGTGGGGCGAATGAATGTTGATATGGTATGGGCGGAGATTTTTGTCGCTGCCCTCGCGGGCTCAGCATTTTACGGGATAACGGCTTTAATAGAGAGGTCCGTTACTTTCTGGCATCCATCCTATAGACAACGCCGATAGAAGTGTTGCTGAGGGTTAATGCCATGTTTTTACAGAACTAAACTTACTAACAGGAGAGAACTAAATGAAACGTTTAATGATGAGTGTCGCTGGTTTGGCTTTAGGCCTATCTGCTACGATGGCACAAGCGGCTGATAGTGTAACACTACAGTTGAAATGGGTAACACAAGCACAGTTCGCTGGTTATTATGTTGCAAAAGAAAAAGGTTTCTATGATGACCTTGATCTTGATGTGACAATTAATCCAGGTGGTCCAGATGTGGCTCCTCCACAAGTAATCGCTGGTGGCGGTGCTGATGTAGTTGTTGATTGGATGCCTTCTGCGTTGGCATCTCGTGAAAAAGGTGTGGCGTTGGTGAATATCGCTCAACCATTTGCAAAATCAGGTATGATGCTCACATGTCGTAAAGAAACTGGCATTAAGTCTTCTGGTGATTTCAAAGGCCGCACATTGGGCGTTTGGTTTTATGGTAACGAATATCCGTTCCTAAGCTGGATGTCTAAATTAGGCCTTCCAACAACAGGTGGTGCTGATGGTGTGACAGTATTGAAACAAGGTTTCAACGTTGATCCACTTCTTCAAAAGCAAGCAGATTGTGTGTCTACAATGACATATAACGAATATTGGCAGGTTGTTGATGGTGGGCTTTCACCTGAAGAACTCGTTGTATTCAAATACCAAGATCAAGGCGTAGCTACACTTGAAGACGGTCTATATGTTCTTGAAGATAACCTTAAAGATCCTAAGTTCGTAGATAAAATGGCGCGCTTTGTTAAAGGTTCTATGATGGGTTGGGAATATGCGCGTGCTCATACAGAAGAAGCAGCGAACATTGTTCTTGAAAATGATTCCACTGGTGCGCAAACTGAAAAACATCAAGTTCGCATGATGGGTGAAATCAATAAACTAACAGCTGGATCTAACGGTAAGTTGGACCCTGCTGATTACGAACGTACTGTTAGCTCTTTGCTTTCTGGTGGTTCTGACCCTGTTATTTCTAAGAAACCTGAAGGTGCTTGGACTCATGCAGTGATCGACAAAGCATTAAGCATGTAAGACCAAAACGAGTGAATGGGACTGATATAATGTCAGTCCCATTTTACTTTTAAAGTGAGAAAAAATAATTTTAGGAGATTTTCAATGTCAATTTTGATTAAAGGTGGCACCGTCGTAACGGCTAATGAAGAAAAGCGTGCTGATGTATATTGTGAAGACGGCATAATCAAAGCTGTTGGTGAAAATCTTGAGGTTCCGGCTGGGGCCGAAGTGGTGGATGCAGGCGGACAATATGTCATGCCGGGTGGCATTGATCCCCATACACATATGCAATTGCCTTTTATGGGTACTGTTGCATCAGAAGATTTTGAAACAGGTACGGCCGCAGCAATGGCGGGCGGTACAACATCTATCATTGATTTTGTCATTCCAAATCCGAAGCAACGTATCATGGAAGCCTATGATACATGGCGCGAATGGGCTGAGAAATCTACATGTGACTATGGTTTCCATGTGGCCATTACATGGTGGGATGAAACTGTAAAAGAAGACATGGAAACACTGGTTAAAAAACATGGTGTTAACAGCTTCAAACATTTTATGGCCTATAAAAACGCAATCATGGCTGATGATGAAATCTTGTATAATAGTTTTGAACGTTCTTTAGAATTAGGCGCCATGCCCACCTGTCATGCAGAAAATGGAGAATTGGTTTTCCAACTGCAAAAGAAATTAATGGGTATGGGAATGACAGGACCAGAAGCGCATCCGCTTTCACGTCCCCCAGCAGCAGAAGGCGAAGCTGCAAGTCGTGCTATCCGTTTGGCTGAAGTGATTGGCGTGCCTGTTTATCTAGTACATGTATCAACAAAAGATGCATTAGATGAAATTACTCGTGCGCGTGCCGCTGGGCAGCGTGTCTTTGGTGAAGTGCTCGCGGGACATTTAATGTTGGATGATAGCGTTTATCAACATCCAGATTTTGATAATGCGGCTGCGCATGTCATGTCTCCACCATTCCGTCCAAAAGGACATCAAGATGCTTTATGGAATGGACTTCAATCAGGCAACCTACAAACGACTGCAACGGATCATTGTTGTTTCTGTGCTGATCAAAAGGCTGCTGGTAAAGATGATTTCACTAAAATTCCAAATGGAACAGCTGGCGTTGAGGATCGTATGGCCGTTCTTTGGGATCAAGGCGTTAATACGGGGCGTATGACCCCAAGTGAGTTTGTTAAAATTACCTCGGCAAATACCGCTGAAATATTTAACATCTACCCACGTAAAGGGTCTGTTTCGGTTGGTGCAGATGCGGATTTAGTGGTCTGGGATCCTAAAGGATCACGTACGATTTCAGCAAAAACACATCACCAACGTATTGACTTCAACATATTTGAAGGTATGGAAGTGACAGGAATTCCTAGTCACACAATCAGCCAAGGTAACATCACCTTCAAAGAGGGGGATTTACGTGCTGTTAAGGGCGCAGGTCGTTATGTTAAACGCCCAACCTTCCAACCAATGTTCAAGGCTGCACAAGCTGTGGCAAAAGCAAATACGCCTACACCAGTTAAGCGCTAGGCTTTAGTATTTAAATTTTTTGAGGCCCGTTTGAATTTATTTTCAAGCGGGCCTTTTTAATGATTTCTTGACGGAAGTTGATATATGAAATATAATTTCAAATGAAACTAATTATAACATTTACGGATAGGAGAGGGATTATGTCATCAAAAATGATACGAAGTTTATTGCCTTCTATCCTATTGAGTATTGGTCAACTTTTGGCTAATGAAAATCGCGGAATGTCGCGGGGATCTCCTGATTTCTAAATTGCCTCATTAATAAAACGCAATACTGAAAATTAAGGAACGACCAATGTCTAAAAAACTAGACCGTAAAGACCTATTTGAAAATCCAATGGGTTTAAATGGCTTTGAATTTGTAGAATTCGCAAGCCAGGATCCAAAAATATTAACCGACATGTTTGATAAGCTTGGCTTTGTCAAAGTTGCAAAGCATCGTTCAAAGAATG
>CBFCZA010000034.1:0-12870 GCA_965602285.1 uncultured Curvivirga sp.
CTTCCCGAAGCTAAAATCCGTGGTTATGCCGCGGGACGTTTTAGTTTCAATGTGAAAGGTGGTCGTTGTGAATCCTGTCAGGGCGACGGGGTTATAAAGATAGAAATGCATTTCTTGCCTGATGTTTATGTACAATGCGATCAATGCAAGGGCCATAGATATAATCGAGAAACCTTAGAAGTGAAGTTTAAAGAGAAATCCATTTCTGATGTTCTAGATATGACTGTTGATGAGGCGGCTGACTTCTTTAAGGCAGTTCCTTCCATTCGTGATAAAATGACGACACTTCAACAAGTTGGCCTTGGCTATATAAAAGTTGGGCAGCAGGCAACAACACTATCAGGTGGTGAAGCACAACGGGTCAAACTTGCAAAAGAATTAAGTAAACGCGCTACAGGTCGTACATTATATATCCTTGATGAACCAACCACCGGTCTGCATTTTGAAGATGTACGGAAATTATTAGAAGTTCTTCAAACCTTGGTTGATACAGGCAATACAATTGTTGTTATTGAACATAATCTAGAAGTGATCAAAACGGCGGATTGGATTGTTGATATTGGCCCTGATGGCGGGGATAAAGGTGGAAAAGTTGTTGCCATGGGAACGCCAGAACATGTAGCCAGTGTTTCAGGGAGCTATACGGGGCATTACTTACAACCCTATTTGAATAAGCAAGCGGCGGAATGAAACGCCCTTAGAATAGACTGATGCAGGCTTGACTTCATGCTTTTTTAGGGTCATGACCTGCCTCACATAATTCTTAGAAAAATATTGAATTTAGAAAGACATAAGATGAGCGATATAAAACCTGTTCACGTAATTGGTGGTGGCCTTGCTGGCTCCGAAGCGGCATGGCAACTTGTTAGCAATGAAGTGCCTGTTATCCTGCATGAAATGCGCCCGAAACGTGAGACATTCGCCCATCAAACAGAAGGCCTAGCTGAACTTGTTTGTTCTAACAGTTTTCGTTCCGATGATAATGAATATAACGCTGTTGGTTTGATCCATCATGAAATGCGCCAGCTTAATTCTATCATCATGAAATGTGGTGATGAAAATGCAGTGCCCGCTGGTGGTGCATTGGCAGTTGATCGTGATGAATTTTCTGCAAGTGTAACAAAAACCTTGGAAGATCACCCACTAGTTACCATAGAACGTGAAGAAGTTGTTGATATACCACCCGCTGATTGGGATAGCGTTATCATTGCTACAGGCCCCTTAACGTCCCCTGCATTCACCGAAAAAATCCTTGAAGTTTCCGGCGAAGACCAGCTTTCATTCTTTGATGCCATAGCCCCGATCATTCACCGCGAAAGCATCGATATGAGCAAAGCATGGTTCCAATCACGCTACGACAAGGGTGAAGGAACGGATTACATCAATTGTCCAATGGATAAAGAGCAATATTATGCATTCATTGATGCCTTGGTGAATTCTGACAAAACAGAATTCAAAGATTGGGAAAAAGATACACCCTATTTTGAAGGTTGCCTTCCTATTGAAGTCATGGCGGAACGAGGCCCCGAAACTTTGCGATTTGGCCCTATGAAACCAGTAGGGCTTACAAACCCGCATTCTGATGAAAAACAATATGCCGTTGTACAGCTTCGCCAAGATAATAAACTTGGTACATTATGGAATATTGTCGGCTTCCAAACCAAAATGAAATATAGCGAGCAACAAGATGTATTTAGGGCTATTCCCGGTCTTGAAAAAGCTGAATTCGCCCGCCTTGGTGGCATCCATCGAAATACATTTATCAATAGTCCCCGCATCTTAGACGAACAACTTCGTCTTAAGGCAGACACGCGCCTACGTTTCGCAGGGCAAATCACTGGTGTTGAAGGTTATATTGAAAGTGCCGCTATGGGCTTGATTACTGGTCGTATGGCTGCGGCTGAACGTTTAGGTGGGATATTCACCCCTCCTCCGATGACAACAGCCCTTGGTGCATTACTCTCTCATCTGACAGAAAATGCAGAAGAAGAAACTTTTCAACCAATGAATGTGAACTTTGGCCTTTTCCCTGCGCCTCCTATCCCAGAAGGTAAACGCAAGATCAAAGGACGCGATCGTAAGCTTGCAATGTCTAATCGTGCAAAAGAAGATTTAACAAAGTGGCTTTTAAATGAAAACCGTGTAGATTGATTTGAATATTAGAAAGATATAGAATTACCTTATGTTTGAAACCGCACTAATTTCTTTTACTACCTTGTTTGCTGTTGTTGGTCCTGCTGATGTTGCAGCGCTGTTTGCAGCGATCACAGGCGATTCTACAGCAAAAGAACGTCGCCTAATGGCTTTAAAAGGCGTTTCTATTGCTGCTGTTGTATTGCTTCTTTTTGCGGTCTTTGGGAAATCAATATTAATTCTTTTTGGAATATCATTACCTGCCTTAAAAATCGCAGGCGGTCTGCTTCTTTTCCTGATTGCTACCAACTTAGTTTTTGCAAAACATTCCGGTGCAAATAGCACCACAAAAGAAGAAAACCAAGAAGCCCAGAAAAAACACGATGTTTCTGTATTCCCTTTAGCAACCCCGCTAATCGCTGGACCGGGATCAATTGGGGCTATCATCCTATTGATGGCAGAAACCCATGGAGATTACGAACAAGGTGCAATGGTTATTGCGGGTTTATTAGCCGTCTTATTACTGACCTTAATATTGCTTCTTGTGGCAACACAGGTGCAAAAGTTACTTGGTGTGACTGGGTTGCAGGTTTTATCGCGTGTGATTGGCGTCTTGTTAGCAGGTTTAGCCGTCCAATTTGTTCTTGACGGATTAGAAGCAACACAACTTCTATCGAGTGTCCCTGGGCTTTCTAGTCGTTAAAACGAAACTTAGTTAAAAACGACCTGCCATATTACGCATCATTAACCCTAACATCCTGAACCCTGATGGTTGTGCCATGGACGGATCGTATGGGTTCCAACTGGCTTTTTGCAATTGCTTTGCATAGCTTTGTGTTAATCCGGCAAGTTGGTAAATACCGCTTATTTCTTTTGGAAGCCTATGATTACTTTCGCGGGCATCTTTTATTAAATCAATAGCAATAGAGCCTATTTCACCCACGGCTTGATTCAATTCTTTTGACACTACTAAATCCCGCATCTTTCGCCCATCGACACCATGACGCGCAACTAATTCTTCTGGCATCCATTGTACCTTAGCCCGCAAATGAAAAGGTAAAGACCGCATCAAACCAATAAGCGCCCATGCAGTTCCAACCTTACCTGCAACTTGTTGTGACAAGTCATCCTTACCACCAATAGACCATGCTGCTAGCTTCAAACTATTCCCCCCCGTTGCATCCGCATAGGTCATTAATTCAGATAGGGTCTGGACAGGCTCCTCTTCTAAATCTTTCTCTCGCGCATCGATCAATTGATCAAATAGCCCTTTTGGAATTTCTCTACGGGTTATAATGTCTGCTAGGGGGCGTGTAATTTCATGGCGCCTTGGTGTGCCATCATAGCATTCAGCGACAGCCTCTCGCCACCACTGAAGGCGTATACGTCCCAGCATACCTTCGCTCACCGTATCTTTCGTTTTGGCGACTTCATGATTAAAGGCATAAACAGTAAACGCATCTTCACGAAGTACAGTTGGAAGCATCATAACGGTGATAAAACGGTCCCTGTCCTTCTCGTGAACGATTTTAGCAGCGGCAGATAAGTCACGAATTTGAGTTTGATCAACCATGTTTAATCCGTATTAGAAACAGAAAAGTCAGAGTTCTCATTCCTGAGATCAACTTCAAAATTTCCATCCACCGCAGCCATGGGGTTTTTAACAAGCTTCTTGTACATTGACATGTATAACCCTAACAAAGATTTAAAAACCAACTTATGTTTTAATGACATTTGGCTGAGCAAGTCATCACGCTGTATTAGCATATCTGGCATATAACTTTCTGCCCGTGATAAAATCTCCTTTGTCACAAAGGCAATTTCAGTATCACTAAGAAGATGGTTATCGCTGTTCGTCTTTTGAAGAATGTCTTGTGGAACCGTCAGAAGTTGCTTTGTCTTTTTAGAATCCTTGACAAGATCCCTTGCAATATGAACCAAATAACAAAATAACCCCATCGACTTGGCTTGTGTCATAAGGTCAAGACCATCACGCCCTGAATAAGATGCAGTTTCAGGATCATACTTGCAGGTTAATATATATAGAAAAACGGCTGTTGGGGAAACGGTAGCCCCCCATCCATAGCTTTCAAAATCTTCCCAAGTCTGGATCTGTTTCTCTTCCACATCCCAACGCATGGCATTCGACATAGCGGCCCATGGAACTGCCCCTAGACTACTGTGACCCAATGTTTGAGTTAATCCACGAAATATAGCAGCAGCAGTTTCTTCTGATAATTTATACTTAAACGTTGGGCTGATTTCACGACCTTCTGCAGCCTGAATACATATGTTCTCCCACTCATCTAATCTTTGCAAATAGTCTTGTTTTTGATCTTTACGCTCATTTAAATCTAAAGTGAGAAAATTCTCATCGACCATATCATCGATAAGACGCATGGATGCATAAGTTGGGGCAAATAAAACCTGCATTGGTTTACTAAGCCCTTTACTAATCAATGACAGATTTGAGCCCCCTGCGCGGGTGACTTTTTGACATATTTCTAGATCAGTGGATGAAACGGGCATAAAAGATCCCTTACGTTTTTGCAGGCAATGCGATAAGGGCGGCCGCAACCAGACGGCCTTCGCCTAACAATATATTATAAGTGCGACAAGCAGCGCCTGTTTCCATGAAATCAGGAGGTGTCCCTTTTTCACGAAGTTGCTGGCGCAATTTAGAAGGTATCAACATCATTTTGTCACCACATCCAAGAAGTAACACTTCTACATCTGGATCTACATCAAATACGGCTTGAAAACTATCTAGTGTCAATTCAGTTATACTGCCAATATTCCAAGGAACTACCTTATGTGGAAAAACTAAAACTGGCCCTTCATATGTATGACCTGAAATTTTAAATCTATTTGGACCATAGGATTCTATATTTTGCGCATCAGCAGAAAGCGGAGGTGTGATATCAACAGCCATCATATTTCCTTTGAGAAAGAAAAGGCCGCGATAATCAGCGGCCTCGTCAATTAAACTTTGGCTTCTGCCTTATCCTCTTTTGAACCGGGATACAATTCTTCATCGGTACCACGATTAGGCTCCATATACGTTAATATAGGTCCCGCAAGTGCGATCGAAGAATAAGTCCCGATAATCACACCCCAAATCAAGGCTATGGAGAAACCACGAATAACTTCTCCTCCAAATATGAAGAGCGCTATCAATGCAAGTAAAGTCGTGACAGAGGTCATAACTGTTCGGGATAATGTTTGGTTGATCGATAAGTTGTATAAATCAAGAAAAGCCATTTTCTTAAATTTACGCATATTTTCACGGATACGGTCATAAACAACAACCGTATCGTTGATGGAATAACCAGCAATCGTCAAGATAGCGGCAACAGTTGCCAGATTAAATTCTAGCCCTAACAAAGCAAAAAGGCCTATCGTTGTAATCACATCATGACTAAGGGCTAAAACAGCACCTACACCAAATTGCCATTCAAATCGGAACCAAATGTAAATTAGAATTGCCCCAATAGCTGAAATAACAGCCCATAAAGCTGATTCTTGTAATTCAGCACCAACCGTAGGACCTACAAGCTCTGTTCTTCTAAATTCAATGACCGATGCAATAAGCTCATTCTTAACTGTCGCAATTGCAGTCTGCTGGGCTTTTTCATCACCTTCTTGGCGTTGAATTTTAATTAAGATAACATCTTCTGCCCCAAATTCTTGAACCGATACATCACCTAAGTTTAAACTACCTAAATTACGGCGTATGGTTTTAATATCAGCAGGCCCATCTGTTTGGGCTTCTATTAAGATACCACCTAGGAAATCAATCCCCAAATTTAAACCATTAACGGCAAATGTACCTAGAGAAAGTATTACTAAAAGACCTGAGAATGCGAATGCAATCAATCGACTTTTAGCAAAATTTATTTTTGGTGTATCAGGGATAAGTTTTAATAATTTCATAATCTATCTCCTATCCCTTAAAGCGGTAAAGTTTTTGGTTTACGTGATGTATACCAAATTACAACAAAGTAACGAGTTACCATAATTGCAGTGAACATAGAGGTCAAAATGCCAATACTTAACGTAACAGCAAACCCTTTAATCGGGCCCGCCCCAAATGCAAAAAGCAGCACAGCAGCAATCAAAGTAGTTAAATTAGAATCAATAATTGTGGTCAATGCACGTTGATAACCAGATTCAATGGCTGCACTGGCCTTCAAACCAGCCTTCACTTCTTCACGAATACGTTCAAAAATCAATACATTCGCATCAACTGCCATTCCAATTGTTAAAACAATGCCTGCAATTCCAGGTAGGGTTAAAGTCGCCTGTAATGTAGAAAGTGCAGCAATGATCAAAGCTATATTAAAGAGAAGAGCTAAATTAGCCATCAATCCAAACAAACCATAACTGGCAAACATATAAAGCACGACTAAGATCATACCGATGATACATGCGATTGCACCTGCATCGATAGAATCCTGACCAAGCCCCGGTCCAACAGAACGTTCTTCAAGGATACTTAATGGGGCAGGAAGCGCACCAGCACGAAGAAGTAAAGAAAGTTCATTGGTTTGTTCCACAGTGAACTGACCGGTAATAATTCCAGTACCACCCGTAATTGGACTTTGAATAGTCGGTGCAGAAATAACTTTATTATCTAGAACAATCGCAAAGGGCTTTTGAATATTCTCTGATGTTACTTTACCAAATTTCTTACCACCGACCGCATCGAATTGAAAATTCACAGCAGGGCGATTATTCTGATCAAAGGCAGAAGATGCATTCGTAAGATGTTCACCACTAACGCGAACACGCTTTTCTACCAAATACATTTGACGTGGTTCACCTTTGTCATTCTCTTCGATAGAAGGCAACAACACTGATCCGGGAGGAACACGCCCAGCTAATGCTTCTGATAAAGAATGATTTAGATCCACCATCTGGAAGGTCATCTTAGCCGTTTTACCGACTTTACGTTTCACTTCTTCAGTATCTTCCGCACCGGGAACCTGAACAAGAATGCGATCAAGCCCTTGGCGTTGAATGATAGGTTCTTTGGTTCCGTCTTCATCAATACGACGGCGGATCACTTCAATTGATTGTGAAACCGCGCTATCAACTTCGGCTTTTAAATCAAGGTCGGATAAACTCAAAGCAAAATTTGCAGGTGAATATTCATCAACGATCAAACGTGAATCAATTTCACGTATTAATGCCTTAAAATCATCACCTTTATCTGCATCTTTTAGGGTGACTAAAGCTTTGCCATCCTTCACACCTAAGCCGCCATAACGCAATCTAGCCTTACGAAGCGTTGCGCGCATCTCAGCAATCACATTTTCCATGCGTTCTTTAAGAACAGCATCCGTTTCCACCTTAAATAAAAGATGGGCACCACCTTGTAAATCAAGGCCTAGGTTCACAGTCTTGCCCGGCAACCAAGCCGGAAGAGAAGAAAAAACATTCACTGGTAGAAAGTTTGGAGCCGCGTATAAAACGCTAAACAAGCAAACAAGACCAACCATTGTTTTCTTCCAAAGAGGAAAATTTAACATGCGTCGCTTTCCGTATTTAAAATCAAAGCTTAAAACAAAAACAGGGTAGAAATTAATCCACCCTGCTTAAACCAAAAAACTATCTAGTCTTTTTTCTTACTGCCGAACAAACCACCAAGAAGACCTTTTTTCTCTTCTGCAGGGGCTGTTGCATCATTAGCAGGTTCAGTCTTAGACAAAACATCCATCACAGTTGAGGCAGCAACACGTACTTTAATACCTTCTGCAATTTCAACTTGAAGTTCGTTTTTATCTTCGATCACTTTTGTAACTGTACCGTAGAAACCGCCACCAGTAAGAATTTTGTCCCCACGACGAATGTTACCAAGTTTCTTTTGGTGTTCTTTTTGTTTCTTTTGTTGAGGGCGAATCAACAAGAAATAGAAAACTACAAAAATTAAAATCAATGGCAAGAAAGCGCCAAACATATCGCCACCAGCTGCACCGCCTGCTGCCTGTGCATAAGCAGAAGAAATCATACCCAATACTCCAACGAGAATTATTATTATACCTATTAAATCTGGCCTCTTCGTTCATATTTTCAAGCCCTAAGGCATAAAAAAGACTCACAAGGAAAATCCAGAACCGCCGGACTATACCTTTCCCATTGGATTATGCAATCATTGATACAGCAAAAATCCCGAAAAACTGCGAGAAAAAGCATGTTTCACTATTTGATTACAGCTATTCCAATTTGGAACGGCTGATTTTCAAGATCGACGCTTGTTTTCCATTCCCCCTCCCTTTAATTTTTGGGCATAACATTTTCATGTGAAGAAAGAAGTTTGATATGAGCACGGAACAATTCTTACCTGTATTAACCCGCATAGCTGATGCCTTAGACCGCTTAGCGCCCCCGCCATTGGAAGCGTCTCAGCTAGATAATGCAGATGCATATGTATGGCATACAGATCCAATGCGTTTAGAAGCAATCAAACATGTTAGTAAATTAGATTTAAGCTTGTTACAGGGGATACCATCCCAAAAGGAACAGTTGCTTGAAAACACAAAACGTTTCGCTACAGGCCTCCCTGCGAATAACGCCCTTCTTTGGGGTGCTAAAGGAACGGGGAAAAGTTCTATCGTCAAAGCTGTTCATGGTAGAATCAACGATGAAACACCAAATAGTTTGAAACTTGTTGAAATTCATAGAGAAGACATACCTACCCTTCCAAGCTTATTATCAGTTTTAAAAGGATCACAGAAAAAATGTATCCTTTTTTGTGATGATCTATCTTTTGATGCGAAAGATGATGCTTATAAATCTTTGAAAGCTGTTTTAGAAGGTGGCATCGAAGGACGTCCTAATAATGTTCTTTTTTATGCTACATCCAACCGCCGTCACCTTATGGCCCGTGACATGATCGAAAATGAACAATCAACAGCCATCAATGCGTCAGAAGCGATTGAAGAAAATGTCTCCCTATCAGATCGTTTTGGTTTATGGCTTGGCTTCCATAATTGTTCACAAGATATCTATTTCGAAATGATAGCAGCATATATCAAAGAATATGACATGGAGATTTCGGAAGAAGAGTGGAGACCAAAAGCAGTGGAATGGACGGTTACCCGCGGTGCGCGTTCTGGGCGTGTTGCATGGCAATTCATACAGGATTTAGCCGGCGCTAATGGCATCCCACTAGATCAATAAGTCAGCTGATAAACTTCATAGGATCAAGGGTTTTACGCCCTTTTCTGATTTGGAAATGAAGTTGTGGGCGGTCTACATTTCCTGTGCTGCCCACTTTTCCAATCACTTGACCACGGCGGACCTTATCTCCTCGCTTCACAAGCATATCGCCCGTATGCGCATAGGCGCTGATAAAACCATCGGAATGTCGAACTAGTATTAGGTTTCCAAAACCA
The DNA here is from genome assembly GCA_965602285.1 of uncultured Curvivirga sp. GTDB lineage: Bacteria > Pseudomonadota > Alphaproteobacteria > UBA8366 > Aestuariispiraceae > Curvivirga. Next base: position 9,531 of record CBFCZA010000034.1, read on the forward strand.
CCCTTTTGGCTACCCGTATAGGCAACAGTACCATTTTCAGCAGCCTTCACAGAGGTCCCACGAGGGGCAGCAATATTAATGCCATCATTATGCAATCCTTTGGCTTTAGGACCATACGATGAAATCACGCGCCCACGAACAGGCATCAAGAACTTAGAATTTGCCCTTGGAATTGGTTGAGCTATTGATTTAATCTTGGCAACCTGAACAGGTTCGGAAGGTTTTAACGTAGGGCGCGGCCAACCTTTTCCAGTTTGCGTCACTTTCGCAGCGGGTTTAGCACGCGGAGCAACAGTTCCAACAGTTTTTCCACTTTGATTGCTCACAAGCTTTGGCGCCCTATCCCCACCGGGTAGAACCAAACGTTGACCTACAAAAATTGTATAGGGTTTGGGTAAATCATTTGCCCGTACTAATTCTGAAACCGAGATGGAATGATCTTCTGAAATCCCCCAAATAGAATCACCTTTTTTAACAACATAACTATATGTCTTCGGGATAATTAAAACCTGCCCAGGCTTTAATTTATAAGGCGGCTTTAATTTGTTGGCTTTAACAATAGCCTGAATATCAGTCCCATAAGCTCTTGAAACAGAATATAAAGTTTCCCCTTTTCCTATTCTATGTTTGCCTGATGGCGAGACAAGTACAGAACTTTTTGGTTTTGATGGAGGTGCAGGTTCGGTTTTATTATTCTTATCTTTTGTATAGATAGTGATAAGAGGCGGACGTTCCATTCCACAGGCTGTCATAAACAACCCAAGAAGGCACACAAGGCTAAACCGACGAAAATGTCGTATATCTAATACATCACGAATCATAAGGGCATTTTACGTCCAAAATGCAACATCACAATAGAAAATTAGTTATTGATACAATTATCATTATCGTTAGCCTTGCGGCAGGCCACTAACCAATGGAACAAAGCGCACAGGTCCTAGGTCTTCTACATCAATACCAGTTTCAGTCTTGGTAACTTTCAATAAATCCTGATGGTCTTCGTCTGCCCCAATAGGGACGACCATAATACCACCAACGGCTAATTGCTCTACAAGGATAGGCGGAATATCTTCTGCTGCGGCAGTTACCATTATACGTTCAAACGGGGCCTGTTCAGGCCACCCACGACCGCCATCACTGCGCTTTCCAGTAATATTATAACAACGTAACTCTTCAAACAGCTTTTGTGACTGTTGAAATAAAAGACGATGCCTTTCTATGGTATATAGGCGACGACATAATTGGGATAATATGTACGCTTGATACCCTGACCCTGTACCAATTTCTAATACTTTATGGCGCTTTGAAACTTCTAACGACTGTGTCATTAATGCAACCACTAACGGTTGGCTAATGGTTTGACCACGATCAATAGGTAACGCAGAGTTTTCATATGCATGATTTTTGAAAGTATTAGGAATAAACTCACGTGGAGTTTCTTCCATTACTGAGAGGACATCCTCGCTTGTGATTCCGCCCTCTCGTAATATGTTTATTAATTCTGATTTTTCCTGACTGAAATCTGTCATAGTCCCTAAACCAAAAATTATTTAATAATTTCTATACCGCCCATATATGGACGCAATACTTCGGGAACAGTAATACTACCATCTTCATTTTGATAATTTTCAAGGACTGCAACCATAGTACGACCAACAGCAAGCCCTGAGCCGTTTAAAGTATGAACGAATTGTGTGCCTTTTTCACCATTTGGACGGAAACGGCCCGCCATACGACGCCCTTGGAACTCACCACAATTTGAACAGCTAGAAATTTCCCTATATTGATCTTGTCCCGGTAACCAAACTTCGATGTCATAGGTTTTACGGGCGCCAAACCCCATATCACCAACACAAAGAAGAACCGTACGATATGGTAATTCTAAACGCTTTAGTACCTCTTCAGCACATGCAGTCATACGGTCTAGTTCTTCCGCAGATTTATCAGGATGAACAATAGAGACCATCTCTACCTTAGAAAATTGATGTTGGCGAATCATACCACGGGTATCACGACCAGCAGAGCCAGCTTCTGAACGAAAACATTGTGTCCATGCGGTCATACGTTTTGGTAAATCATCTTCTGAAAGAATTTCACCGGCGACGCTATTGGTTAATGTTACTTCCGCAGTCGGGATCATATAAAATCCCTCTTCTGTTTTGAAGAGGTCTTCTTCAAATTTAGGAAGCTGCCCTGTGCCATAAAGGGCATTTTCACGTACAAGAACAGGTGTTACCGTTTCTTCTAAACCATGTTCTCCCGTATGAAGGTCCAACATGAAGCAGGCTAATGCACGTTCAAGGCGCGCTAATGGGCCTCTCAAATGAACGAAACGTGCGCCAGATTGTTTTGCTGCGCCTTCGAAATCCATATAGCCAAGGTCTTCACCAAGGTCGAAATGCTGTTTTGGTTCAAATGTAAACTCTCGAGGATCGCCCCAAACACGAACTTCCACGTTATCTTCTTCATCAGAACCAGGAGGCACATCCTCAAACGGCATGTTAGGTAAAGATTCTAGAACAGATTTGAGCTTAACCGCAGCATCACGTTCTTCTTCTTCTGTTTTACCTAAATCATTTTTCAAGGTAGTTACTTCAGCTTTTAACGCTTCGGCCTTATCCTTATCACCAGACTTCATCGCACCACCAATTTCTTTAGAGGCAGCATTACGACGTGCTTGTAATTCTTGCATGGTTGTTTGTAAGGAACGGCGGTGTTCATCCATTTCTAAAATTGAGGGCGACTGTACCTCTAAACCACGTGCAGCCATTGCCTTATCAAAAGCATCTGGATTTTCGCGAATAAATTTTAGGTCATGCATGATTGTTACCTTTCTTATCCCTTACTAAATGCAAAAAAATGCACCAAGCAAATTAACTTGTCATTCACATTCAAATAAATGGTGAATCGATACGGTTATAGGCAAGGGCTGCGGCTGCGTAAACCGTCAATCTATCGATTTCTTTTAAAATTTAACGATAAAAAGTAAAAGAGCGCGATTTTCACCGCGCTCTCTTAATTATTGTCCTATTGATCAGGGGCCTTCTGCATCGTCATAAGATTTGATACGGGCTTCTCTTTCTTCAGCGGTTTCCGGTTTATCGAATGCATCACTATCAAAGTCATCATCCTCATCGTTCTCTTCATCATCATCGTCCGGCTCATCTTCCAATGCCGCGGCACGTTCTGCTTTCTGCTTATAGATAAAGACCGAAGCAATGATCGAAATCTCATAAAGAATGATAATTGGAATAGCTAATCCAATTTGGCTTAATGGATCTGGCGGTGTTAACACTGCAGCTGCAACAAAAGCCAAAAGGACCGCATAACGTCGTTTCTT